>CAZYXM010000043.1:0-5735 GCA_964651205.1 Candidatus Woesearchaeota archaeon | reverse complement strand
ATTTAACGACAAATAAATATGCAGATCTTTGTTTTTTATATTAATCTTTTTTGTGAAATCCAAAACATTTTGCATTGCTGTAATTTTTCCTTTCTTAATTTCTGCTACTTTTTGTTTTAGTGTTGTGTTCATTTCTTCCATCCTCCCACCTCTGCTTTAACCAAATCTCCCTCTATATACGGAGCATTTCCAAACATCAATTCACGAAACTCCTCGTCGTTTTCCCAAGGATTAGTTTCTTCTCTAATTCCATTACCATTTTCAAGATGCCCTTCTTTTGTTTTTATCTCTTTTAATTTCTTAGAAAAATCATCAAGCAATTTCTTTGCGTCTTTCTTGATTTCTTCTTTCTCTGATTCAGAAACCTTGTGCCAGGCCATCTCATTTGCCATGATTTTATCTGTGTTTCTAAGTTTATAAGATTTTGCTGTTCAGCAAACATTTAAAAATAACCTTGGCCATATATTAATATGTTAATAGCATGGTGGATCTTAATTACGGTTGTTGTAATTCTAGCACTAGTATTTTTTACATATTACAATAAATTCATCAGACTAGGAAACCATATTGATAACTCTCTAGCTCAAATCGATGTTCAGTTAAGGAAAAGAGCAGACCTTGTTCCAAATTTAATTGAGGCTGTGAAAGGCTATATGAAACATGAAAAGTCAATTGTGACAGAAGTAACAAACGCAAGAAAAGCATTACTCGGTGCAAAAGACTTGCCTGCAAAAATGAAAGCAGGAAACAAATTACAATCTGCATTAAAATCAATTTTTGCAATTGCAGAAAACTATCCAGACTTAAAAGCAAATACAAATTTCTTACAACTGCAACAAGAATTAAGTGCAATTGAAGACAAGATTGCATATTCAAGACAGTACTACAATGACAACATCATGTCTTTGAACACTTCAGTACAAACTGTTCCTGGAAAGTGGTTTGCATCGATGTATGGTGTAAAGAAACGAGAATACCTCCAGATTTCTGCAGAGGCAAAAGTTGTTCCTAAGTTGAAGTTTTAATAGATATCTTTTTAACTCCCAAATCTTTTATTAAATCATGGAACAAAAAGGAAGAATAAGCTTCTACAATGAGATATCAAGAAACAAGAGAAACTCTATCTTTCTAATTATGATTGTGGCTATTGTCCTTGTTGCTTTAGTCTATGTTATTGGGTTGGCTATTGGGGGTGTTGATGTTTTTTTCCTTTTAATCTTAGCAATCATCATCTCATTATCATATATCTTAATTAGTTTTTACAATTCAGATAAAATCGCAGTTGCTTCAGCAGGAGCAAAACCTGCCCCCTTTGAAAAATATCGACAATATCATAATGTTGTTGAAGGACTTTGTCTTGCATCGGGGATGTCAAAACCAAAATTGTATGTTATGGAACAAAAACAAATTAATGCATTTGCAACAGGCCGAAATCCCAAAAAAGCTGTGATCTGTGTAACAACCGGAGCTCTAGAAAATTTAAACAAACAAGAATTAGAAGGTGTAATCGGCCATGAATTAAGCCACATTGCAAACTACGACATAAGATTCATGACACTGACCGCAGTCCTAGTTGGTATGATTGCAATAATTTCTGAATTATTTTTAAGAAGTTTATTCTGGCGTTCTTTTTCAGGAGGCAGAAGCAAGAATAATGGGAACGCAATCTTCATCATAATTGGAATTGCTCTCGCAATTCTCGCCCCAATAATTGTAGCATTAGTTCAATTAGCAATATCAAGAAAAAGAGAATATGCTGCAGACAGCTCTGCTGTCAAATTCATTAGAAGCCCAACAGGTTTAATCGGAGCATTGAAAAAAATCAAAACAGAAAATGAAAAGTACCCTATGAAAGTTTCAGGCGCAGTCTCACCTTTATTTATAGCAAAACCAAACCTCAAAGCAAGAGAACTTTTCCAAACACATCCGGATATTAATAAGAGGATTGAGAAGTTGGAAAGGATGTGAATTATTTTTTATAACCTTCCCTTGGGATTTTGATATTGATTTTATTGCTTAATTTTTTTATTTTTATCTCACCTTTCTTTTTTCTTGGTTGAGAATTCATAACCATAATTTCAATAAGCTCAGTATGTTTTTAAAATTTTTTTTGGACCTAAAACTACCCCCTATCACCACCCCTTATAAAATATATAATCTAATCCACACCACCAACATCCGCCACCCTTGCCAAATCAGAAACAAAATCCCCTTGCTGAAGTTTGATTATTCTTACACCTTGTGTTGCCCTCCCCATCACCCTCACCCCTTTAACAGGACTTCTAATCACAATTCCTTTTTGTGTTGAAACAATTATTGTATCAGAATCTATCACCGATTGGGAAGTTTTTACTTCTCCTGTTTTGTCACTTATCTTTAAATTAATAACACCCTTCCCACCCCGCGCAGTCAATCTATAATCTTCTATCTTTGAACGCTTACCATAACCATTCTTTGTAATTGTAAGAATTGTGGATTCTGTTTCACCTTTTAATGGCAAAACCTCAAGAGAAACAACACAATCTTTTTCAGACATCCTTATTCCAGTCACCCCATAAGAAGCCCGCCCCATGGCCCGAACATTATCAGAATTAAATCTACAAGCTTGCCCATCTTTTGTTACTAATAAGACTTCTTGCTTGTCTTTAACTGGTTTCACATTTATCAACTCATCATCTTTGCCATCAAGATTAATTGCTTTTATTCCGCCCTTTCTCGGATTACTAAATTCTTTCAATTCAATCTTCTTCACAATTCCTTTCTTAGTTGCCATCATTAAATAATCTTCAAATTTCTTTACTGCAATTACAGAATAAATCTTCTCGTCTTTTAATGATAAAATATTAACCATTGCTTTTCCTTTTCCATATTTTGCAATCTCTGGAATTTCATAAGCTTTTAACCAGTGAACTTTCCCTTTATCTGTGAAAATTAATAAATAATCATGTGTTGAACAGGTCAATAAATCTTTTACAAAATCTCCTGTTGCCAAATCGCTTCCAATCACGCCCTTCCCCCCCCTTTTCTGCTCTTTATATTGTTTCAAGTCAATTCTCTTTGTGTAGCCCTTGTCAGTGATGGTGATTACAATTTCTTTTTTATCAACCAAATCTTTTTCTTCAAACTCTTTAACACTATTTAGGATTGTTGTCCTTCTATCGTCTCCGAAATTCTTTTTCAAGTCTTGCAATTCTTTTTTGATTATCTTAAAGATTTCTTTTTCATCGCCTAAGATTTTTTTAAGATCAGTAATTGATGCCTTAAGCTCTTTCTCTTCTTTCTTTAATTTGTCTAACTCAAGAGAAGTCAAACTTGATAATCTCATCTCTAAAATTGCTTGTGCTTGTTTTTGTGAGAGTTTGAATTTTGTCTGCAATCCTTGTGATGCTTCTGCTACTGCCTTGGATTTTCTAATTAGTCTTACAACTTCATCAATATTAGACTGTGCTATCAATAAACCTTCGACAATATGTAATCTGCTTTCTGCTTTTTCTAAATCAAATTCTGCTCTCTTCCTTACAACTTTCCTTCTGTGATTAATATAGGTCTCAATAATTTCCTTAAGATTTAATTGCCTTGGTTTTCCATCCACAAGAGCAACAAGAACCGCATCAAATCTCGTTTGCAACTTTGTAAATTTCAATAACCGATTTAAAGTGAATTTAGCATTAGCACCTTTTCTTAATTCAATAACAACACGAACCTTTCCCCTAGCAGATTCATCCCTTATATCTGTCACATCTGGAACTTTTTTGTTTTTAGCCAAATTTGCAATATCTTGTATTAATCCAGATTTATTAACTTGATATGGGATTTCTGTTATAACTATTGAATGCTTTTTTCCTTCTTCGATTTTTGTTCTTCCCTGGATTACTAACTGGCCTTTCCCCAAGGTATATAATTCATCAATCATGCCAGACACATAACCTCCGGTTGGAAAATCTGGTGCTTGTATTTTTTCAATTAATTCTTTTATATCAGCATTTGGTTTGTCAATTAAGTGTAAAACAGTATCGCAGACATTAATCAAATTGTGGGGGGGTATATTTGTAGTCATACCCACTGCAATCCCTTGAGCACCATTTAACAAAAGATTTGGGAGTTTACCAGGTAAAACTATGGGTTCTTCCAATGTATTGTCATAATTCTGCATCATGGGGACGGTTTTCTTTTCTATGTCTTGCAACAACTCATCTGAGATTTTCTGCATTTTTGCTTCTGTATATCTGGAAGCAGCAGGGGGGTCTCCATCCATACTCCCAAAATTACCTTGTCCCAAAACAAGAGGATAACGCAATGAAAAATCCTGAGCCATTCTCACTAAAGCATCGTAAATCGCCATATCTCCGTGTGGATGGAACTTACCCATAGTATCTCCGACAATTCTACCTGACTTCTTTGTCTGCTTATTATTCTGCAACCCCATAGAATGCATTGCCCATAGAATTCTCCTGTGAACTGGTTTAAGTCCATCTTCAGCAGCAGGCAGAGCCCGAGCCATTATAACTGACATTGCATAATTAATATAAGCTTGTTTCATCTCATGAGAAATCTCAGCATCAATTAGTTGCTTTGCTTCAATATTCTTCTTCATTTCTTCTTTTCTTTCTTTATTATCTGCCTTTTGTTTTGCTTGTTCTTCTGGGGTCATTTTTTATTTTTCGCTTTCTTATTTAATTGTCTCATCTTCTTAGCTGGTACAACAAGGATAGGAAATTGTTGGGCTGAAAATCCACATTTATTACAATACATTCTTGGTAGAAGTCCGAAAATATTCTGCAACCGAAAACCATATTTCACATTTTTGTTTTTACACTTTGGACAAAAATAAATTTTCACTGGTTTTTCATTCTTACAACTACATTTTCCATTTTTCACAACATCGCCACACAATTCACATGTTTCTTGTTTCATCTTTGCCATCTAAATAACTCTCCTAACCTGTAATGGGTAAGTATCTGAATTATGATATTTTCCAGGCATTATAATCACATAACCATTATTTTGGTGTTTATTAAGTTCGTCTTGTAATCTTATTAACTCTGGCTTTGTAAATGTTAAATCTGCGTCCACCACATCACCCTTTTTTCTCTCTGGTTTTTCTAATTCTTGAGCAATTCGGTCAGCAAGTTCAACTAAAAAGCTTTCCTTTGTCATATTACAAATCCACCACTGCCTTGCCAGCATTTTCTTCTATAAATTCTCTTCTAGGAGCAACTACATCACCCATTAACATTGAAAAAGTCTCGTCTGCTTCAACAGCATCTTCAATTGAAACTTGCTTTAATATCCTTGATTTTGGATTCATTGTTGTACTCCATAACTGGTCTGAATTCATTTCACCAAGACCCTTGAACCGCCCAACCTCTGCCTTGCCTGAAATCTCTTTTAATGCCTTTTTTAATTCTTCATCAGAATAAACATAATGGTCTTTAGAACCTCTTCTAATTTTATACAATGGAGCAACTGCAACAAAAATATGACCAGCTTCAATTAATTGTGGAACATATCTATAAAATAATGTTAACAAAAGTGTTTTAATGTGCTGCCCATCGACATCTGCATCTGACATAATTATTATTTTATTATATCTTAATTTCTCAATGTTAAAGCTGTCTCCCACTGCACACCCCATCGCTGTTATCAAATTATTTATTTCTTCTGAAGCTAATGCCCTTGCAGGATTTGATTTTTCAACATTCAAAATCTTACCTTTTAATGGTAAAATTGCTTGA
>CAZYXM010000042.1:0-5874 GCA_964651205.1 Candidatus Woesearchaeota archaeon | reverse complement strand
CATCTTCTTGCGAAACAATAATATTTGTCGCACACTCATCAAAATCATTATGCCTAACAAAAATACTTGATTGTGAAACCGGAGCATTAACAACAATATCTTGGAGTTTTTCATCTTTCAACAAAACTTCTAAAATTCCAAACCCAATAGTATACCTAACCAAAATTTTAGACAAACTCCCCAATTCAGAATAACTAATCTTAATATTCTTACTTTTTGCCAAATCTCGTAACAAGTCTCTTGACACATTAAAAAAAACCTGCCGAGTCCTCTCAAAATCATTAAATTCTTCTGTCGAAGGTCTGTGTTCGATCAAAACATTTCTTGCTAAATTTAATAACATGTGATGCTCTTCTTTTAGAGAATATTCAGGAGGAGAAATGTGATAAATTTTTTTTGCTTCATTCTCTTTTCTTAAAATTGTAATAACAGCCTTTTCATCTTCGCCAACTTCATACTGTTCAATTATCTCTGCATCTTGAGGAATCTTGCTCTGCATTCTTGTGAATGTGAAGTTAGGGATTATATCTGCCCTAAAAATCTCAGAGTAAATACCCCGATCGCCAACAGAATAACTATCTAAAAATTTCTTCGATTTTTTAACTAGTTCAAGATTCTCGAATTTCTCTAAAACCTTTTCTAACAAATAAACATATCTTTCATCCCTAGTCTCAGAAGAACCTTGTTCTGCAATTTCTCCTGTCAAAACCCTATAGGCTGAAATCGGATCTTGCTTTAAAAGAACATTAACTAGATAATTAAAAAAAGTATAGGCCTTAGTTATATCCTGAACAATTGCCAATTTCTCCTGCGAAAGAATCTCTTCTTGTTTAATTAAAAAATCAAACAAATCAGCAACACCCGCTAACATATTAATCTGCTCAAAATCATAACTATAGTTTCTTTGTTGAACTAAAACAACTCTTGAAACATTCGAGTTCTCAGACAAGACATCTATTGTTCTGGCCATAACTTCTGGATAATCTGCCATCGACGGAACAAAATTAGCACCGAGATAATTAACATACATTACATTCTCGCCACTCTCTCTCAAAATTTCATAAGCATACAAAGCAGTACCTGGTTTAAACATCATCTTCTTTTCTCAATTAGTATAAACACCGGCATATTAAAAGATTTGTATAGAATAGCAAACAATTTTAAACCTCAAAAACTAATAAAATAAAAAGAGGAAAATGGCGCAAGAACAACAAGACAACCAACTTCAGTTTTTAATTTCGGATTTTAATACCAGATTAAATGACTTAGAAGAGAGGACAAAATCAATAAAAGAAAGGATACTTCTACTGGGGCAAAATCTTCTAGATGTAAAAGAAGAAACAACAAAAAACATATTAGAAATAGAAAAGACAACATTTTCAATGACTTCTGACTTAAAAAAATTAAAAACACATTCAGAGAACATTGTCTCAGAAATAAATAATTTCGCAAGAAAAGATGAGATGGTATTAATAGAAAGGATGTTGAAAAATTTTCAGCCATTAGAATTCATGAGAAAAAAGGATGTTGAAGAGTTGATTGATTTAAAACTAAAAAAACAATCAAGTATAAAAACTAAAAAAACTAATTAAAACCATGGCGACACTAGATAGAATTGCTCAAATGCAACAGCAAGGAATGTCAGAGCAACAAATAACACAAGAACTAAGAAATCAAGGCATCTCTCCAAAGGAAATTAATGATTCCCTGAATCAGGTGAAAATAAAATCTGCAGTTTCCCAAGATCCAGCCCAGATGCAACAACCAATGCCCGCTAACCCAGAAATGCAACAATCGATAATGCCCAAACCTGGAATGCAATCCCAATATCCGCAACAACAGACAGATTACTCTCAACAAGCAGGACAATACCCCCCACAAGCACAACAGATGCAACAACCCCCCCAGCAAGGACAAGAACAAGCACAATATTATCCTGAAATGCCACAAGCATATCCTCAAGAAATGTATTACCCCCAACAAAGTTACTCCGACCCGAACACAATGTCGGAAATTGCAGAACAAATAGTAGCAAAGAAAATCCAAGAGATGACTAAGAAAACAGGGGATTTATCCCTCCTAAAAAACAAACTAGAACAACAAATAAAAGACCTTGATGAAAGGCTGATAACAATTGAGAAAAGCATAGAAAACTTACAACAAGCCATAATAAAGAAAATAGGGGACTTTAGTCAAGGACAAGAAGATGTTAAAAATAATTTAGAAAATATTCACAACACAATGTCAAAAATGATGAACCCTTTAATTGACAATTATAAAGAGCTTCAAAAACTTAATTCTAAAAAATAATTTATTTCTGAAAATCACTTCTTACTCAAAACCCACCCCACAATCCCCGCCACCACAAGAAGTAATATCAAACCAAACCAGTCTGTTGTAAACCATGAAGAAATCTTATCCCAATTCACAGCCCAATTAAAAGTATATGCAGAAGAAATAATAAAAAAGACAATTACCAAAAAGACGATTGCGCCTCCAACCCCTTTACTCTCTGTCACAAGCTTCAAAGCATCCTTACCCATTAACCCCACTAAAAGCAAAATTAAAAATAAACAAACAACAAACACCCCAATCCACGCAGAACTAAACTTGACAAAATCAACTAATTGAACATTAGCAATAAAAAATACAGCAAGAATCAAAGCAATAAAAATCGCAACAGCATTGTTATCTCCTAAAATCTCTGTCTTTTTAAGAATCGCATAGACCAAAATAAAAACAAACAGAAACGCAATAATCGGCATAAAAAAATTCAACCCGGCTAATGATGCTACCATTTTTATCAGCCCTCCTTCTCCTCAGCTGTGTTCTTACCAAAACCCCCAGTAACCCCAATTATCCCCCCAATAATCACCACAACGATAATTATAGGCCAAAACCATTCTCCAATTAAGTCGACAAAATTCCCACTTCCTGAAAAATAACTCCATTCGTCCCAAGCCCAGATTACAACACCAAGGCCAATAACCCAACCAATCCATTGTAAATTTTTCACCTTGCCCGGCCCAACAAAAAAGCCAATTGCAATAACTAAAACTAAAAAGATTGCTAAACCCAATCCAAATCTTGGGAAAATTATTTCAAAGAAACTTGTAACAATTCCAAACTGTAAAGACAATAAACCAATAGCAGCCGCAATAATTGCATTTACTCCTTTAACTTTATCAGAATTTCCAAAAATCTGTGCCTTATATAGAATGCCATAAATAATTGCAAATATCAACAAGAAAGGAATAACATAAGCAAACACCCCAGCATCATATGCTCTTGGTAAAAGTTCTGTTATTGATACAGCCATGCTTATACTAAAAAAATCCTATTTAAATATGTTTTGCTTGCCAGTTCCGACCAATAAAAATCCCACAAACAACACCAATTAAAAACAAAATCAATTCTCCCGGACGATGCTTCGCTATCAACAAAGCACAAATAGCAACTACCGGCGCAATAAACACCAGAATTCTTTTATTCAAAACAATAAAACCTTCTTTGACCTTTTTCTTAGTCTCTTTTATCTCTAATCTCCAGACTTGGTTCCCCACACAGCCCAAACCGCCCCACCAATCACAGCTAATAAAATTATTGTTCCGACCACATTATCTTGAGTAACCCAATTCCAAACAGTGTCCCACCAACCAGCGGTATATAAAACGAGGATAACAATAAAAACAATAATCAACCCAGGCAATCCTTTTTTGACAAAATTATTCTCTTTCCATTTATCATCTAAAACAAAACCCATTAACAATAAAAATAACAAGATGACCACAACAGCAACAGCAGTCCAAGCAACCATCTGAAAAACAATCCCTGTTGCAGAAGCAACAGCCACAAAAATCAACCCCATCACCAAAGCCACTAAAGAATCAATTTGCTTTTTTCCATCTCCAAGCACTTTAGATTTTTGAAGAATTGCAAAAATAACTACAAACACTAACACAAATAATAAAATCTCCTGCACAAAAGGCATCTCAATAATATCCAACATGAAATACCATACACAAAAGGGTTTATAATTGTTTTTATGATTTAGAATAAGATCTACAAGATCCGCCCCAACCCCCCCTGAACTTGGCCTCCAGGCACTTTATGAAATTTCGCAACATTGTTGCTATCCATAATTACCAATTTAGTAACCCCCACCATAGTAAGAATTTCTTATTAACACTCCCCTTATAGGAAAAAAAGAAACTAAATCAAATCTTCAGAATCAAGAGAAACTACTTCATCATCTTCTGGAGTGGGAACAGCATTCTTATTAATTATTACTATATCGCCAATTGCTTTCAAAAATTGTTGTGGAACAATTATTCCCCGAGCCCCGCCCAAAATAGAACTCATACCAGATTCCCGAGCGACAACAATCCGCCACCCATCAATTCGATTATCAATTAAATTAACTTCTTCAACAATTCCAAACAAGTCTCCACCATCGGTATATACCCTCCGACCAATGGTTTCACTCAACCTTTTTATCCTCAACATGCAACTTAGAAAAATCCAGTATTTAAATAGATTTCTATAGTGCAAGATAATAACAAAATACCAAGATTTATAAAAAAGCTTGCTCTGAAAAAGCAATGGAAACAAAAGAACAAATCAAAGAAATTTTAATAATCTTCATTGGAGCTATAATCTTAGCCTTCTCAATTGCATACCCCGAGATAACCAGCCTCCCAGTAATCTTTATTTCAATCTTTTTTGTGATTGTTGCAAACATCCTTGTAAAAAAACTTTTGGGGTATAGTTTAGAAGCAGATGTAAAAACAAAATTCTGGTCCATTTATCAACATGGACTCAAAAGCAAAGCACATTTCAAAAAACCATTTCCAATGTTATGGCTTCCCTTACTGGTCAGTTATTTTTCTCGTGGACTTTTATACTGGCTTCCAATTTTTCAATTTGATATAACTCCAAGAATAGAAAGAGTTTCAAAACGTCACGGACTTTATCGTTTTTCAGAAATGACAGAATGGCATGTTGCTTTAATCGCAGCTTCAGGAATTGCCACAAACATTATCCTAGGCTTTATTGCATACTTTTTAGGCTGGACAATTTTCCTAAGATTAAATATCTACTACGCCTTATGGTCCTTAATCCCAATAAGCAATCTCGATGGCAGCAAAATATTCTTTGGAAGTAGGAAACTCTGGACAGCTCTTGCAATAACAATCCTCCTGATATTTATCTGGGGCATAACAATCTTCTAGTTTAACCTTATAAACACTCCCACACTTAAACAAAAATGGAAATAAAAGAGCTGAAAATCAAACCAAGAGAATACCAAGAAAAAATCTTTGAGACTTGTAAAAACACAAACTGCCTAGTAGTTCTACCAACAGGAACAGGAAAGACGTTGATAGCAATAATGTTAGCAATAGAAAGATTCAAAAAATTCCCATTAGAAAAAATTCTTATCCTTGCGCCAACAAGACCATTGGTAGAACAACACTTTCAAACATTTCAAAAAAACCTTCCAGAAGATTGGGCAGACATGCAAATTTTTACAGGAAAAACGCCAGCAGAACAAAGAGTAAAAATTTGGCAGACAGCAGAGTTTATTTTCTCAACACCGCAATGCATCTCAAATGACCTAAAAAACAACCTCTATAATTTAGACAACGTAGCTTTATTGGTCGAAGATGAATGCCATCGGTGTCTAAAAAATTATTCTTACAATTTCATAGCACAAAAATATAAAGAACAATCAGAAAACTCCCGTGTGCTTGGTTTAACAGCCTCCCCAGGTTCAGATAAAAAAACAATAACAAAAGTTTGTGAAAATCTCGGGATAACTTCTGTTGAAATAAGAACAAGGGAAAGTGAAGACGTTAGCCCATATTTACAAGAACT
>CAZYXM010000041.1:0-5928 GCA_964651205.1 Candidatus Woesearchaeota archaeon | reverse complement strand
ATTTTAGTTTAATCTGACCAGAAGCATCGTCTATTGTTAAAGACATATATTTTTTCTCTCCTTCTTGAACATACTTTTCAACGACATTTGCAATAACATTCACACGAGAGATTTTTTTATCTCCAAGTTCTAAGAATAAAAATTTTCCTTCTGAGATAATCGGCTTGCCTTTTAACAAATCTCCGATTCTAAGTTTGTATGCAACATTCCTTTTTCTTGGTGTGTCTGTGTTTGTTTCTGCCATTATACTCTTTGGATATACCCCCTTCTTGGTTTAAAAATGTCCCCTGCCCTTGTAAGTTTATCCATAACTTCTTCGAGTTCTTCTTTTTTTAACTTATCGCCTACTGCCTTTTCAAGTTCTTCCATTGGAATCAACTTCCCAAGGGAGTTTTCAAGGTCTTCTAATGCTTCCTTGACTACATGTATCTTTGACCTTTTTGAAGCTGTATTGCCTGAGATTTTGTCCACATCAAAGCTCTTTGTTTCTTCATCATATCCAACTTGCATCATATAGTACTTAATTAATGTTATGGCCCTGTCTGCATCTGCTGCTGTGACTTTTTTCCCTAATCTTGCTTTTGAAGTTGATTCTGCCAGTCTTATTAATGCTTCTAATTGTCTTGCTGAAATCGGAATTGGTTTAATTGCATCTCCTGAAAGCGAAGGTTGGTTTCTTAATCCGACATAGAATTTTTTTATTTTTTCTATTGCTTCGTCTGTCAATTCTGGTTTGTAATTTTGTCTTGAATAGGCAATATACTTTCTTAATAATTCCCTGTCAATTATGTCTCTTGTTACATTCTGTTTATGTTCCTGTAAAACATGGGTTGCAATTGACTCGTCTCTTTCTCTGTTTGGCAAGTCTCTTAATATGAATATAATATCAAATCTGTTTAATAATGATGGTGCAAGGTTAACTTGTTTTGCAATCATCTCCATTGGATCAAATCTCCCGTATTTTGGATTTGCCGCAGCAAGAACTGCTGTCTGTGATTTTAGTGTTGCCTGGACATTTGCCTTGCTAATTGTTACAGTTTGTTGTTCCATAGATTCATGCATTGTACTTCTGTCATTCTCATCCATTTTTTCTAATTCATCAATACAAACTAGACCTTTATTAGATAAAACCATCGCACCAGCTTCTAGCGCCCACCCCCTTAAGAATTCATCTCTTACAACTGTGGCTGTTAACCCCGCGCCTGATGCTGATTTTCCTGAGACATATCTTCCTTTTGGCGCAATTGTTGAGATAAACTTTAACATAACAGATTTTGCAACACCGGGGTCTCCGACAAGTAAAAGGTGTATGTCTCCTCTTGTTTCGGTTCCATCTGATCTTTTCTTTTGTATGCCTCCAAAAAGTTGGAGCGCTAGCGCTTCTTTTATTTCAGGGTACCCCCATACAGAGGGTGCGATGCTGTTTGAGATTCTTTCCATTACTTTTGGGTCTGCTGCTAATTCTTTTATCTGACTTTCATCTTCTTCTGAGATTTCAAATTGGTCAAAACTTTCTTCTAGGGGGACGATATTATTTGCTTCTAATGCTAAGTCAAACCGTGTTGATAATGCCCCTGTTGCTAATGTTATTGCAACTTCTTTTAGAACACCAATCGCTCTTACTTTTGAACCCGGGGTTGTTCTTTCTTCCATTTTAGGTTCAACTAGATCTTCTTTTAGAAAAACATTTAATCTCTTTGGTTGTTCTCCCCCCTCCAACCCTTCTGGAGATTCTTCTAAGACAAGTCTTTGCGCATCAACCATATCTTTTGAGATTTCTCTGAAACCCCCCCGCCGCCCACAAGAACACCTTGAAGGTTCTCTGAATTTTTTGTCCATTTGTAAAACAGAGATCATAGTCCCACATGAAGGGCATTCGAATTTTGCACTGACAACCTGCGGCCTAACTTCTGATGCCTGCCGGACAATGCCTTCAATTGCAATCATTGAACCAAGATTTTTTGCTCGAATCTCTCTTATTCTTATTTGCTGCGTTTTGGCTATACTGTTTATTCTTACTCTTGAATTTGTGACTATCCCTGAGTCTTCTAATGCTAGTTCAAGAATTTGGATTGTTTCTTCTGGTTTTATAATTAAACTCTCTGCTAATTCTGGGGAGTTTTCTACTAAGTCTTCAAAAGATATTCTTACGACTTTTCCACCTTTTTTTGCTGTTAAACCAAGAGCTTTTTTTTGTGTTTCAAAGAATGATTTTGCCTCAATAAGAAGTTCTTCTTGTGCAGTTCTTCTTGGTTGCTCATCTTTTTTTGTTAAATCCTCCACCTCTTTTGTTTCTCTTCTTTCAGCCATGCATATACCTCGAAAGGTTTTTTTATAAGCTTTTGTGGTGTCAGATGTATATGTTTGGTTTTAGATGTTTATTGTTATTCAAAATGTCAACCCCCCACCAGAAAAACTATAAAAACCCTCCCTCCCTTAGATTTTTATGATTCCACAGAAAAAAGAGGCACAATCTAACCTCCCAACACAAACAAAAAAACCAATTGCACAAGTTAAAAAAAAGCCAGGGTATATAGAGACAGAGAAACTTTCTGAAAAAGATTTTAAGACAACTTTTCCAAAGGAGCTTATTCCAACTAAGAAGACAACAGAGATTTTTGGTTTTGTTCTTATTGCTGCTGTAATTATCTCCTTTTTTCAAATTCCTTTTGGTTCTTTTTTATCAGGGAATGCAGAAACAGAATTAAATATTGGATTTCCAATGGCTTTTTTTAGTTTTCAATTTTCTGATACAGACAAATTTCCACTTTTGTGGTTTCCTTTACTTTTAGATTTACTCACCTATTTTGTAATTGCCTATGCTATTGATGTTTCTATAAATGTTTTTTTTAAGTTTGTAAAGAAAGAGAACACAGAAGATAAAAACAAAGTGAAGTCTGTGAAGCCTGGGTTGTACGGTTCTAAGAACAAAGTTATATCTCAATAATTTTCCCGCGTATTCCAACTTGGAAAACCTTGGTCTTTCCTATCCTCTCTTCTATTCCTTCTGCTTCGTGAATATGCGATGAAATAAAAACATCTGGTTGGAATTCTTTGATTGCTTTTCTTAATACATTCTCCCCGCGTATTCCTGAAAATTCTGCTTTCGTCCCCGCTGCATGCAAGTGCGAGATCAAAACTCTCTTTCCGCTTTTTGTTTTTATTCTATCAAAGTTCTTTTTTAGTTTCCCCCAGGCTTTTTTATTGTCTAGTTGAAGTTCAAAATCTCCAGAACCTATTCCAACAATATCTGTTCCCTTATAATTCACATAATACCCGTCAATATTTTTTGCCTGGTAAAACCTTTTTAGCAAATCCATTTCAACTTTGCTGTCCCAATTTCCTGGAACAAAGATAACTTTTTGGCCTCTCTTTTCAAATGGCGCTATTATCCCCTTTTCAGTTTCTTCTGACCCATGTAAATCTCCTGTCAAAACAACCAGGTCAACCTTGTTTTTTTCTGCTTTTTCAGCAAGATGCTCTGCAACACTATTTTTCCCATGAATATCTCCTGCAGCGAGAATCTTTAATTTAGATTCTTTCGGTTTTCTTTCTTGTTTTGCCATCTTTTTATTAAGATAAAGAAGATTTTAAATTTATTGTTTATCCTCCCTAAAAATCAATTTTTACTTCTTCGACCACGCTGCACTCTCGCCTATCGGCTCGGGGCTGATAACCTCGATTATATTTAATTGCGAGGCGGCGCTCAAGAAATATCTTTCTCTACATTCATAACAACATATCCTAAATTGATTTTTCCTAAACTTGTTTCTTCTTCTATTGGAATTCTGTCACTTTCATTGATTGCCCCCTCTAAATTCCCTGATGCCTATTGGGCTAATTTTACAAATTCATCATTTGTTACACCTTGGGGGATTCTTGGGACGGGTGCCCCAACATAAGCAAAATAGCCATCGCCTCCAGGCAATGATCTGAATGAATTTGGCATTTCTCCATGCGGATTTTCAAAAATATAAAACATTGCTCCGTTATCCGCATACCCAACAAGTCTATCAAAACCAGGGCAACCAGCACATAAATGATTGAGGTTTGCTCTTGAAAGTATTAATTCATATTGTGGTTTTCTATCTATAACAGATGAGTTCACTTGTATTACTGGGTACATCTCTGTTTCCATAGGTTGGGAAAAATCTTGATATTAATAAATGTATCGCGCCGCCCCTCAACTCAAAAATTTTCCTTCGACCACGTTGCACCCTCACTGCGCTCGGGACAATTAACAGAGAATCTACCAAAGCCCAGAAGAAGCATCAGAACCAACCCCAACCCCCGCCTTTCTTTCCAAGACATCTATTCTTTGTTCTAATTTGTAAATTTTGTTGTCGATATCTGTTAATTGTGAGGTGATTTTTTTTAGTTTATTAGAAATGTCTGCAAGTGGTGTGTTCGATTCTATCCCAGAGTCAGATGGACCACCACTATTAGAATTCATAAAACCAAAGAAATTTGCAGTGCTTTGTGTTGAAGTTTTCGGAGTTTCAATGTTAGATGGTGACGAACGAGGAGAAGATTTTTTACTTAAGTCTACAAATCCAGAACTATCTGTTTGAACCTCTCTTTTAAGCGGGATGATTTTTCCTTGTTTATGTAAATCTCTTAAATCAACATCTTCTTTTTTCTTATTCCAGAACATGTTTTTATGAAGAAATGGTTTTATTTAAACCTTGTCATTAGATTAAAAAATAAATGTAAAAAAGAGCTTAAAAAACGCCTTTATCGTCGACAAAACCCAGAGAAAGATTTATAAACCATCTTGTGTTTTTACTATTGGCAAGAGCAAGAAAATTCTAATTTCTCTCTTGATTTTTGCCCAAGATATGCTAAAATAAAACAAAAAAGAGTGAAAACTATGCCAGAACAAGCAACAAAAAATAGTGATTATTCTGCAAAGGATATTAAAGTTTTAGAAGGTCTGGAAGCAGTTAGAAAAAGGCCGAGTATGTATATTGGAAGTACTGATAAGTATGGTTTGCACCATTTAGTCTATGAAGTTATTGATAATTCTGTTGATGAATGTCTTGCGGGGATTTGTAATTCCATCAATGTCAAAATAGGTAAGAACGGTTCTGTCACAATTGAAGACAATGGGAGGGGAATGCCTGTTGATATGCATCCAATTTACAAAAAACCAGCCATGGAGGTTATAGTCACAAAATTACATGCAGGGGGAAAGTTTGACAAAAAAGCTTATGCTGTTTCTGGGGGGCTTCACGGGGTGGGTATCTCTGTTGTGGCGGCATTATCAGAGGAAATGTCTGTTGAAGTAAAGAAAGCAGGGAAAGTTTATACTCAAAGTTACAAAATTGGGGTGCCAACAGGAAAAATGAAAACAATTGGAACTTGTGCAAAAGGCGAGACTGGGACAAAGGTCACATTTATGCCTGATGATAAAATTTTTACAACTACTAATTTTGATTATAGTACTCTTGCAACAAGATTTAGAGAGATTTGTTTTCTAAATGCAGGGTTAAGAATTTTGTTTGAAGATGAGAGAACAGGAAAAAAGGAGGATTTTCATTTTGCAGGTGGTTTAGTAGAATTTGTAAAATGGTTAAATAAGTCAAGAACCGCATTGCACAAGCCAGTTTATTTTAAAAAAGAACAAGAAGATGTAACAGCAGAAGTTTCTATTCAGTATACAGATAGCTATAATGAGACTATCCATGGTTTTGTAAATACCATTAACACAATCGAGGGCGGGACACATATTATTGGTTTTAAGACAGCTTTAACAAGGGTAATAAATGACTATGCAACAAAAAATAATGTTTTAAAGAAAGGAGAAAAACTTCAAGGTGATGATGTTCGAGAAGGTTTGACTGCGATTGTTTCATTGAGAATGAAAGAGCCACAGTTTGAAGGACAAACAAAAACAAAATTAGGTAATGGCGAAATTAAAGGAATTGT
>CAZYXM010000040.1:0-6006 GCA_964651205.1 Candidatus Woesearchaeota archaeon | reverse complement strand
GTTTGCGCTGGATGCGGCGTGGCTGCAGACATCAAAAGGGTTCCAAGAATTCTTGCTGCAGAATTAAAAATAAAAAGTCTAAGAGATAAAAAGATACCAACAACACAACAAGCTGCAAACCTCTTAGCTCACATGTCCTACTCTGGAATAAGACAACCCTCAACAATCCCTCAACAAGCTGGATTTTTGTTAGCAGGATTAAATGAAGATGGGACCACAGAACTTTATTCAATAGAACCAGCAGGAAGCGTGATGAAAGTAGAAGATTACGATGCTAACTTCGGAAGTGGAATGCCTTACATCCTTGGTTTATTAGAAAGACAATATAAAAAAGAACTGACAATTGAAGAAGGTGTCAAGCTAGCAATAGAGGCAATAAAATCATCTTCAGAAAGAGACACTGGTTCAGGGTATGGAATAGACATATTCACTATTACAAAAGATGGGATTAAACACGCAGTAAAGCAAAAAACAGAACAAGTATATACTGAACAATAATAATCATTTTATCTATAAAAGATGGTAAACGACATTTTGAAAACAATTGAAGAAAAATTACCTAAGGGTTCTGTCTCAAGCATGAACTTTGAAGGCGCAAACATAGTTGTCTATACCTCTGACGTAAGTTTCTTGCGTGACGGAGATTCTGGAATAAAATCTATTGTAAATGAAATCAAAAAAAGAATTGAACTTCGGGGAGAGCAAAACATCTTAATGGATCAAGAAGTAGCAGAAGAAGAAATAAGAAAAATTATCCCAGAAGAAGCAGAGATAACACAAATAATTTTTGATGTCCACCGAAGCTCGGTTGTAATCGAAGCAAAACGTCCAGGTTTAGTAATCGGAAAAGCGGGTTCTTTATTACGAGAAGTCAAAAATAAAACATTGTGGTCTCCGATAATTCAAAGAAGTTCTGCAATAAAATCAAAAATCACAGACAGCATTAGAGCAGTTCTATATCAAAATAATACACAAAGGAAAAAATTCTTAAATGAGGTTGGTAAAAAGATATACAAAGAATGGGACCCCACAAAAATGGACGAGTGGGTAAGGTTAACTATTCTCGGCGCAGGAAGACAGGTTGGGCGTTCTTGTTTCTTATTGCAAACACCCCAATCAAGAATTTTAATAGATTGCGGAATCGATGTTTCTTCACAAGGAGCAAAAAGATTCCCACATTTTGAAATCCCTGAATTCGACATCTCCACTATCGACGCTGTTGTCATTTCACACGCACACCTAGATCATACAGGTCTGTTGCCTTACTTATACAAAATGGGATACAAGGGCCCTGTTTACCTGACAGCGCCAACAAGAGATATTTCTGCCTTACTTGCATTAGACTTTATTGGAGTTGCTTACAAACAAGCAGCAGCCCCCTTATTCGGAACAAAAGATATTGAGAACATGGTAAAACATTCTATCTGTTTAAATTACAATGAAGTCACAGACATAACAAATGACATTAGGATAACATTATACAATGCAGGCCACACACTCGGAAGTGCTATGATACATTTTAATATTGGAAACGGATTACACAACTTTGTTTATACTGGTGACATGAAGTTTGGAAAGTCAAGATTACTCGAACCTGCAAACTCTTACTTTCCTAGATTAGAATCAATACAAATAGAATCGACATATGGAGGAAAGGAAAATATCTCACCCCCGAGGAGAGATTCAGAACAAGAATTAATTAATTACATCAACAAGATAATTTCGCGTGGTGGGAAGGTCCTTATCCCAGAGTTGGGTTTGGGGAGGGCGCAAGAAACAATGTTGGTAATTGAAGATGCAATGCAAAATGGTAAAATCCCTAAAATACCAGTTTATATTGACGGGATGATCTGGGATATTAATGCAATTCACACAGCATACCCCGACTTCTTATCAAGAAATGTTCGTTCACAAGTTTTCCAAGACAAGAACCCATTCGTATCAGAAACATTCAAACAAGTTGGTTCAGCACGAGAAAGGAAAACCGTGATAGAAGAAGGTCCATGTGTAGTTTTAGCAACATCTGGTATGCTTGTTGGTGGTGCATCTGTTGAGTATCTTAAGGAATTTGCAGACGGAGAAAAAAATGGGATTTGTTTTGTATGTTATCAGGGTGTTGGTTCTTTAGGAAGACAAATCCAAGAAGGAATAAAAGAAGTAACATTCCAAGTTGAAGGCAAAGAAGAAAAAACGCCAATAAAATTAGAAATAAAAACTATTGAGGGTTTTTCTGCACATTCTTCGAGAAATGAATTAATGGCTTTCATGTCAAATGTAAATCCAAAACCAAAAAAAGCAATTATAAATCACGGAGAAGCTTCCCGTTCTCTTGACCTTGCTTCAAGTGTTTACAAATCTCAAAAAATAGAAACAACTGTTCCAAAAAACCTTGAGACAATTAGACTGAGATGATTCTTCTAAACCCAACACTTTAAAAATCCGGATATTCTTGATAGTTGAAAAGATGGCAAAGCATAAATTATCAATAACCCTCATCATACTCGGATTATTCTTAGCAACCCAAATTGTTGGATTAATTGTAATAAACCAGCACCCTGTTCCCACTTTTCTTTCTCCAACAATGCCCGAAGTAGAATTTAGTTATGGATATTTTCTCGTTAATCTCTTAATCTCATTCTTTATAGCAATCACTCTTTTTCTATTTTTAATAAAATACAAATACCGGTTCTTTCTCAAATTCTGGTTTTTCGCAGTTGTAACCATGGCCTTGTCAATCTCTATAAATGCGATTTTTAGGCTTGGTAATTTAAACTTTGCATATTTAACAGCATTGGTTATTGCTCTCCCCATTGCAATCTTAAAAATCTACAGACATTCCGTTGTCATCCATAATCTCACAGAAATCTTAGTTTATCCAGGAATTGCTGCAATCTTTACAATGGTCTTTAATCCGTGGTCTATCTTAGTGATCCTAATATTAATCTCTATTTATGATATCTGGGCGGTTTGGCACTCTGGATTAATGCAAAAAATGGTAAAATTCCAAATGGATGAACTTCATGTCTTTGGCGGGCTTCTTATCCCATATTTCACAGACAAACAGAAAAAGAGTATAGAATTAATGAAACAAAAATTGAAAAACAAAAAGATTACAAAAGAGAAAATCAGAAAATCAAAAATGAAAATCTCAGTGGGGATGTTGGGTGGGGGGGACATTGTTTTTCCATTAATAACCGCAGGAGTTTTCATGCAGAAATTTGGGTTAACACCTGCAATATATATCATCGTCGGCGCATTAGCAGCACTTACATATTTATTTTGCTATTCAAAAAAAGGAAGACACTATCCAGCAATGCCCTACATCACAACAGGAATCTTCATAGCATTGTTAATCTGGTTTCTTACTGTTTTATTTTGAACCTCTCCCTTCTCCAAATCCCCCCACCCGCCTTTTTTCCCTCAGCGATTTTTCCAATTCCTTATTTATCTTATTTACTCTCTCTTCTAAATATTTCGCATCTTCATGGGGGATTATTACTCTGCCGGGATTTTCTAAACAGCCAACACCCAGGGAGGCCGGTGTTTTAGTATTAACATAAGCAGTCCCATCACCATTATAATCTAAAAAAGGCGAAAAAAGCAATTCTCCGTCTTGAATCTTTTTCCATATTCCAACCATATTAATTCCAGGGAGCAACACTGTAACAACCTTCCCCTGATAAATTTGGTCATAAGACTTCTTATTTTCTTCCATACCTAAGAATAAAAAACCAGGTATAAAAACCTTGCTATTGATGTCACTACCAAATTACAACATAAGAGAAAGATTTATAAAGGGATTGTATTTATGTGTAGTAGTAAAAAATGGCAGAAGAAATAAACGTAACATTAAGAAAAGAAACCTCTAGGCAAAGAGAAGAAAGATTATCTCATGAAGAAAGATTAGCAACTTATAGGGCTTATGTTGATGAAAGAACAAAAACTGAAGATGTACCCTTTGGAGATTATATCTTGACTCTTGGAACAGGAACAGAAGCCTGGCATCAATTAGCCCCAAGAATGCGAGGAGTCACAACATACCAATGTCCAGATGGAACAAGACATGTAGAAAGAACATTATCAGACCATATCGCAAGACTTCCAGACCAAACCCGTGCAGAAGTTGCATTGGCATATTTAAAATTAAAAAGTCCGGCTCAAAAAAAACTCTTAGGGCATCTAATAGATGCCACAGGAATCCTTGGAAAAAACATAAGAGCAGACCTCGTTATTGCAAGAACGA
Source organism: Candidatus Woesearchaeota archaeon (assembly GCA_964651205.1). Classification (GTDB taxonomy): domain Archaea; phylum Nanobdellota; class Nanobdellia; order Pacearchaeales; family GW2011-AR1; genus CAZYXM01. The sequence goes on along the minus strand of CAZYXM010000040.1, from coordinate 1,763 downwards.
ACACAGGCGATACAAAGACCTTCTCAATAACCCCCAACAAAAATTCTGAAAGAATCTTATGGGAAAAATATGCAATAAGCATGAAACAAGTAGGAGAAACACAATAAAATGATAGTAAAACCAGAACTAGTAAAAAAAATAAGAACATACTTTGACCTAAATATTTATGAAACTAAAGTATGGTTAGCATTGCTCACAAAAGGAATCAGCTCTGCAGGTGAAATCTCAGAAATCTCAAGTGTTCCTCGTTCAAGAACATACGATGTTCTTGAATCCTTAGAAAAGCGAGGATTTGCAATTGAGAAGTTAGGAAAACCTGTAAAATACATTGCAGTTAAACCTGGTGTGATAATTGAGAAATTAAAGAATAACACAATAAAAAATGCAGAAGAAAAAGTCCAGGTTCTTTCAAAATTAAAAGAAACAGAAGAATATGAAGAACTACAGGCATTACATGACACAGGCTTAGAACCAATAAAAAACCACGACTTATCAACTGCAATTAAAGGACGTTCAAACTTATACAGCCAATTAAGAGATGTGATGGAATGCGCAAACTCAAGTGTTTATGTTGTAACAAGTTCATATGAATTAAAAACAAAAGAGAAAATGTTCACAAATGTATTTGCAAAATTAAAAAAGAGAAAGATTGATATTAAGGTAATAATCTTAGACGATGAAAAAGAAGCAGAAAAATTAGGAAAGAAATTCAAAGTCCCAATAAAATCAAAAAAAATTAGTGCAAGGTTTATAATTGCAGATAAAAGAGAAGTAATCTTCACAATGAAACCAACCTCAGTACACGAAGATTTTGACCACGGCATTTGGATTAATTCTGAGTATTTTGCTAATTCTCTCGCATATCTGTTTGAACTTGCGTGGAAGAATTAAAATGGACCTCCCCTTAAACCTCAGGTATCTTGAATTACAAAAAGAGGAAAAAACTTATAGAGAAACTTGGGCCCAAAAAAGAACTCTTGGACAAATTATACCTGACTTAAAAGAACTTGCAAAATGCTATGCAACCTTAGCCCTTAAAGCAGACGAGGTTCATTCCCCACTAGCACACACAATACATGAAAGAGCAAAAAGTTTAGAAGCAGAAGCAGAGGACAATGCTTCAGGATGTTAATATGACCACAGAAGAATTAGGGATCTTTAAGCATTTATTAGATGTAGAAATTTTATTAGATTCTAGATACTCTAGGTTTAATGGCGCAAGAAGAAATAAAAGGTGTACTAGAACATTAAAAAACCTAGCCGCATTACATAGACATATGCCTGGAACAGATCAGACTTATCAACAAATGTTTAGAGAATATGCACAAGGCATAGAAGATGAAGCAGCTTTTTGGTCTAGTTCTTCTTAATCTCGACTAAAAATCTAAATTTTCTCGGAGCAATATCTCCTGCTTTTCTTATACACAAAATCCTTGCCTTTTTACCAATTTCATCTTTCACTTCTTTTAAAACATCTTCTTCAATCCCAAACCCATAATAATAAATCCTTGCCCCTTTTTTCGAAAACTTCCAGGCAATATCAAGAAATGTATCTTTCAAATTTGGGCGAGGCATCAAGATAAAATCAAACTTTTCTTTTGTCTTCAACTTCTGAGAATCACCAGAAATCACAGAAACATAATCTCCAACTTTATTCAACTGAACATTTTTCTTAGCATATTCAGAAGCTTTTTTATTCAATTCAGATGAAATAATTTTCACTTTCTTTTTCATCTCAACAACCCCTCCATAACTACACAAGA
>CAZYXM010000039.1:0-6177 GCA_964651205.1 Candidatus Woesearchaeota archaeon | reverse complement strand
ATCATCCTGTCATCTTTAATAATTTTTTTACATTCTGGGTGAGATTTCAAAACTATATTCAATGTGTCTTTACTTCGGGAAAGACGTGTTTGAAAAGCAACCTGGAATTTTTTGTCTTTTAATCTCTCTGCAACAATCTTTGCATCCCTCTTTCCTGCTTTTGTCAAACTTGCATTATCCCAACCAGTAAACATTCCGTTTTGATTGTATTTTGTCTGGCCGTGCCTAAATAGATAGACCTTGTATGCTTTTTGTTTTTTACTCCCCCTTTTCATACTAATCTCTATGTTTTGGTGTATAAAAACATTTTTATATCTCTGCTTCTTTATTAAAAGATGATAGAGTGGCTTATTTGGGGTGTGTTAATTATTTTTGCATTAATAGTCTTGCAACTAGAACACCACAGCAGAAGGGTAAAATTTTTTATTATGCTTATCATTGGGGTTTTGCTTTATTTCTCTTTGGTAGGATTATTTAGCTCTGATCAGGTTGACTTAACGTCTCCAAAGGGAATTGTGAATGGTGGGTATGTTTATGTGGGGTGGCTGGGGGATACGTTTGCTAGCTTGTGGGGGGTTGGAAAAGACACTGTAAAAACTGTGGGGAATATTGTAAAACTTAATCAAACAGAAACTAGTGACGGCAGAAGATAATCATTCTCCTATTTGTCTGACACCTACAACTAATTTTCCAATTTCGCAATCATCAAACACATATCCGAATCTTGGGTCCTTTTTACAAATAGAAACAAATGTGGATACTTCTTTGACATTTTTTTGAGTTGATTCAAGAATAACATAATATGAACAATTTACACCGGGGCATTGTCGCTGTTCTTCTTGTCTTGGATAGAGTTTATAGACTTTGATTGATTCTACAGGCAAGAAATCCCGATATAGTGGTGCGTATGTTGTCATGATTCTTAGCTTGTTTTCATCTAAGCAGAATTCTTCTCTTGAATTACAATTAAACTCTGGCATGTTTGCAATTGTTTGTAGGGAGGCTATTGCTTGGTTTTTTTCTAATGTTGAAACACTTCCTTTTAATGAGTTAAAATAAAATCCAATAAAAAACATTCCAACTAAAGTGAAAAAAATAAAAACCGCAATTATAAAGAAGGACATCTGCTGAATCTTAAATTGCGCTGTTTTGTTTTTTACCATAGGCTACACCGCTCTCTGCTATTTTTTTTGTTTAGTTCTTTTCCCAGAATATAAAGGTCTTCTAAGTCTTCGGAAGTTGCTTCTGTGCTTGCTAATTTTAACAATGCCATGTCTAATCCGAGATTGGTATTGCAACCCTGCGTATTCATTAAATCTGCTTTGTTGTAGAAAATATCAGAAACTATGGATAATCTGTAAAGTAATCTTTTCACATTGCAATCATAAGTTTCTTTATCAGAAAAGATAGTAGCGTACAATAAAGAACCTGCATAATCTAATCTTTTATTTGATTTTTCTACAAATCCGTAGTCATATTCTGAATCGCAATCCCCAACACATTTTCCCTCTACTAAAATATCGCAATCCCCATATCTAAAGCACACCTTTTTTGAGTTTTCTGTGCAGTTCTCACTTCCAATAAAAACATTTTTCATGTTGAGATTTAAAATCTCTTCTTGGATTTCATCTGGGGCGTCTAAGAAACAGTATTCATCTGCACTTATTATCAACAAATCTGCAATCTTGAATGGCATTGAAAATGGTTTTGAAAAAACATAAAAAACTTTTCCTGCAGAATTATCTGAAAAAATGTATTTATTCTCTACCGATATCGGTGTTTTTTTAACATCCCATTGGTCTCCGATGCCCTCTGTCTTAACTGACACTGAAAGTTCATTTCTTCCTAAATTGATATCCTTGCAGACATTGTCTATTTTTGTTTCTTGTCTGAATTCTATTCTAGAAGATTTTGCTTCTGCAAATCCTGATTGTAGTGGATCTGTTAAAACTGTTATAGATTTTGCTATTTCTGTTTCTGACTGTTGCTTAAATGTTTTTCCCCATTCTGAAGCCCCGTATATAGCTAAGACAAGAATGGCTGCACCGGCTATAATCGCAAATAATAAACTAAAATTGAATTCTCCTCTTTTTTTCATTTTATTTAATAACTACGTTTCTGTCGTAAAAATCTTTTTTTATTGTTATCTTTTCATCTGATGTGAAACAGAGTGGATTTGAAGTCTTTGTTATTTCTATGATGTTCAAATGTTTTAGATTTTTATAAGGCATATTACAAGTATTTTCAGTTGGAATTACAAAGAGATTTGCTTCATAAACATCTAGAAACTTTATTTCTTCATAATCTTCTGTATTTGTAATTGTTGCAGAAAGATTTGCAAGGCAAATCTTTTTTATGTTTGATGGAAGTGCTGGAGTAATTTCAAAATCACTTGATTGTGATTGCCATGCTTCGTCGATATTATTTTGTAAATCATCATAAAATAATCCAAGTGAGGAACAATTATTAAAGTCTAAAAAATGCTGAATAACAAAAAATGCAACTACAAAAAAGATTATTATTAAGATTATTGAGAATATTAAACTGAATGGTAGGCCCATTGTCTGCTGAGCTTTTTTTGATTTCATTTGAAGATTATAAGAAATTGTCAGTTGGCCTAACTATTAATGAACAATCAGCCTCCTCATTTCTGAATTCGTCTCTGCATTTGATATAATATGTTTTGTCTGTTAGCCATTCAGTGACGTGGATTTTTGAGTCTGCATAAGGCATCTCTGTTCCTTCTTGGAATAAAAAGTCGCATCCATTATTTGTGTAGACACATTCTGAATCTCTGACTGTGACAACCTTGAGATAATCATCTTCTTCATAAACACGAGCAATCACTGGGGCGTTTGCATCAATCTCTAATTTAAATGTTGTTGAGTTTATTGCAAGGTTTCCTCCAGAATCTACACACTTGTAATAGTATGTGTGTGTTCCGCCATATAGGTCTAGTCTTTGTGTGTGGATTCCGTCTGTTGTATCTGTATCAAAGAATTTTATGAAACTTGATTCTGATGTTGAAGTTGAATAATAACAGATTGCTTTGTTGTCATCGCATCCAAATAAAGTTTCTACATAAAGTTCTATTGGTGCTGGGCTTACTCCGCCATAGATTGTTCCATTCGGAATTAAGTTTTTGATTTTTAATGGTGAACTTCCACGCAGAGAAAATTTGTAACTTTCTGCATTTGTATTTCTGTCATTTTCAGGTGCTTGTGGTTGGTCTTTACACTTAACATAAAAGTTTGTTCCGTCTCTTGCGATTCCTGTTAATGTTGTTCTGCAAGTGTAAAGTTGTTGCATGTTTATTTGTGTTGAAGTTGTGGCGCAGGACATGTTGTATTGCATATTGTCATAGCCCTGGTCTATGAAACTCCATTTGCATTCTGCTGGTTCATTTACATAAAAGTCAACTGTTGCATTTTCTGAGTCTGCTGCTACACAACCATTATTTGAAACTGAGGTTCCTTTTATTTGTGGGACAAGGGCGTCTGGGGCGGGGTCTACACAGAAACGAATTGCATATTCTGCTTCATTGAAGTTTCCATTTGAATCTCTGCATCTTAGAAATAATGTCATTTCTTTTCCATTGTCTAAAAATATTGATGCGTTTTGAAGGTCTTTTGTTTGTGGTAATGCTAATTCTTCAGAATGGTTGTATTTATAGATATTGTCTCCGCCAATGTATGTTGCCATGTCTTCAAATTTTTCAGTGTGTTTTATATCTATTTTACACTGTGCTGGCTCGTCTGTTTGAACTCCAAATTCGATTGGGGTAAATGGTTTTATGCATCCGTTTCCATCGGATTTTTTTATTTTAAATCCTGGACCTGGAGGGCTTGTTTTTATGTCTGTATATTTATATCCTGTTGTTAATTTTTCTATCCATGGGGAAACAACAGGAGGGTTTGTGTCTCTTGGGTTTTGGTTTACACATTTTTCAAATTCTGTTCCTGGATTTATTATTCCACAAGATTGACCAAGTGATTTACATCTATATTCTGAACATGGAAGATTGTCATCATTACATAATTCACAATCAGCACCGCCGTGCGGTGCTTGCCATGGAAGACATTGGAATGAAACAGTTTGCGTTGTTTTTTCTTTATTTTCATACATTGAAGTATAAAGCCACCACGCCACACCCGCCCCAATGACTGTTGCTGTTAATGGGCTTCCTAAAAATGCTCCTGCTTTTGTTCCTGAAAGAGATTTCCCTGCTATTCCTTCTTTAGCAAAAACGCCATACCATAATTTTCCAGCCATGATTCCTGCAGCCAAAGCTGCAGATGCTGAATTTGTGTCAAAGTCATCACCAAAAAGAGGACCCATTATTTGAACAAGTCCTGCCACCACCCCAGCCCATTGTACTCCTTGAAGAAGTTGACCTCCTGCGAATCCTAGGGAGGATTGGGTTTGGGTTGCTCCACTACTTTTTAGATATGAAGATGAGGTAACTTCTTTTCCAACTTTTGTTGTTTTTGATTGCTCTGCAATTTTTTTTGATTGCTTTGCATCTCGACTTATCTCACTTGGCAATTTATCTTCTGCTGTAACCGCCCATTCTCCATCTACACCTTTAATTAAATATTCTTCGGTTGGTGTGATTTGCCATTCTTCAGTGCCTTTATAAAAATGCCAATTTCCTGCAGTGTTTAAATCAGCATACATTTTTCCTTTTGGGCCTGTGATTCTTGCTCCTGCAAAATCTTTGTTATCATCCAACTTCACCCCTTTTTCCACAACATATTCATCCCTCCCTATCTCAAATGTCGAAGAAGCATAATCTTCTGTCGCAGTCCTTTTTGGTGCTGCCCACGCATTCCCTGTTATTGGATTACCATAAACTCTGCCATTAATTATATTGCCAATTGTTTTGAAAGAATCTGAAAAAGCTTCTTTTACTTTTTCTTTTGTTATCTTGTTCTGCGAAGATGTATCATACTCTGCTGTGATTGTGTTAATTTGAACTTCTTCTCCATCATTATCAATTATTACATCGCCTGGCTGAAGTTCTGAAACTTTTTTCAATTGAAATTCTGATGCAAATGCTATTGGTGTCATCAAAAGCAAAGCTAAGATGAAGAAAACTCCAAACTGCTTTTGTCTTATTTTATTATGTTTCATCTTAATTTGCCTTGACTAGAACATAGTCTTCTGGATTTAATTCTAATTCTTCATTGATGTTAATTGACTTGATTACATCTCCTGAAAAGAAACTTTTTGCTCCAACACCGCCCTGCAAGTCATAAGTTTGATTTTTATAAGTCCAAATATATCCGTCGTCTGTATAAACATCATTTATGTTCATAAATGCCCCGCAATCGCCAAGGGCAACACAAACTGAATTTGCCTCTCTTGCCCAATCAGATTTTACTTCGTAGACATTTTTGTCTTTTTGTGTCTGAGTCAAACAATCATTTTCTTTCATACTATACTTTGTTTTTTTCTTACCTAATATGTCCATTGTTTCTTCTTTCTTTATTGTAACTATACATTGTGCTGTCGCTTGTCCGCAAATGGCTTTTGCGTTACCGTCTTGCCAGAATTCTAAACCAGGAGAAACTAAAGGAACACAAAGTCCTGATTCGTTTCCGGTTTTATTTAATTTTGTCCATGCATCAGAGTTTTCAAATTCCCAAACACCTGAACCAGAACCAACCACCTGTCTTATTGCCTGGGTTGCGAGTGTTGTTCCAGAAGAACCTGAAAATGCAGAAGCTGTAGAACCAACCTGAGTTAAAGCATTTACAGTATCTGCTGTGTTTGAATTAGAGGTTCCAGAATTTGGATTTGAAAATGCCTGCCCATTTGGATTTGAAAATGCTTCTCCTTGTGAACTCTGTGTTGGAGCTTGAAAATTTAATCCTTCAACTTCTTCTACCCACATACAATCACGAACATCCAAGTTAACACAATCTCTTTGTCTAGCTTGTTGAGTGCAATCTTGCCATCTATTAACACGGCAAGCTGATGTTGAAAATTCTCCTTGTGAAGTATCAATGCCTGAATGGATACAGATTTCATTTCTAAAATCTGCACAAGGGTCTATTCTTACTTCTCCGTCAATACAAACTGCACGATAATTTCTACTTCCAACTTTATCTTGTCCATCCCCCACAACCTCATCGTAAATACACCATGACTCTCCATTTAATCTTGTGTTTCCTT
>CAZYXM010000038.1:0-6222 GCA_964651205.1 Candidatus Woesearchaeota archaeon | reverse complement strand
ATCATTAAAAACATTTCAGATGTGGAATAAGAAAGTAATTCAAGGAATGTCTAAAATTCAGAAGAGATTGGCTGCAGAAGCGTTGAAGGTTTTGAAAATCAATGGTGAGATGGTTTATTCGACTTGTACGCTTGGGCCAGAAGAAGACGAAGAAGTTTTAGATTTTTTAAAGAAAAACTTTGATATTGAAATCGAAAAAGTTTCATTGCCTTTGAAATTTAGGAAAGGTGCTTGTAGCTGGGAAGATAAGGATTATGATAAGGAAGTTGAAAATGCTTGCAGGGTTTGGCCACAAGATAATAATACTGATGGTTTTTTCCTTGCGAAGATAAAAAAGTTATCTGATAAATGTTTGTTGGAGGAGAAATGAAACTTGAATTTTTAGACAAAGCAAAAAAGAAGAGATTGTTTGAGAAACTTAATTATCTTGCAGAACTAAAGACAAGTTTGTTGTTTGTGCAATCTGGAAAAGAAAGGATAAATGTTTTTTCAGGAAGTTTGGCTCTTGAAGAAATTTGGAAAGTTTGGAGATTGTTTAATATAGAGGGGATTGGTATGTATTTTGGAAAGCAATTAATTGATAGAAATAGGGAAAAGGAAGTTCGGCTTTCACTAGATGCTTTGCATCTTTTTAAAGAGAATATAAAGAAGATTGTGGCTTTGGATAAAGAACAGACAGGTCAGTGGATGGAAGGGAAAGATATTCAATTAAACGAAAAACAAAAAGAACATTTGGGATTTGTTGCTGTTTCAGATGGAGAAGATTTTATTGGAACTGGAAAATCTAATGGCGAGATTTTATTTAATTACTTGCCTAAGGAGAGGAGAGTAAAGAATTAAATTAGTATACAAATCTTTAAAAATAATAATCGCATAAAAAAAAGATGGCACGGAAAGATGATGAACCAAGGGCTATAGATTATTGGAGGGCTAGGAAAATGTTGAATAAATCCCCGCCTGTAGTTGCTGAAGGAATAGTAGAAGATTATATGAGCAGGCATGGTCTCGGAGAACCAGGAGATTTTATTGAAGCATTTGCAGAACTTGCTATGAGAAGAAGACAGGGGTCTGCGACGGTGGGGGAACACTACCCAGTTCCAAAACATGGTGTTCTGGGAAACCCGCTATATTTTTAATTAAAAAGTTTAATAAACACTGATTCTATTTAATCATGATGGAGCAAGAAGTTATTGAGGATTATGTCCAAGCTGGAAAGATAGCTAAGCAAGTTGTTGAGTTTGCTAAGGGCTTGATAAAACCCGGGATGAAGTTATTGGAAATTGCAGATCGTGTGGAGGAGAAAATTATTGGGTTGGGGGGCGGCATAGCTTTTCCTGTAAATTTGTCTTTAAATGAAGTTGCAGCACATTATGCTCCCAGTTCTAGTGATGAAAAAATTGCAGAAGGGTTATTAAAAGTTGACATTGGTGTTGAGATTAATGGTTATATTGCAGATACTGCTTTTTCATTAGACTTGACAGAAGATAAAAAATATACAGAGATGATTGGAACTAATGAAAAAGCACTTGCAAATGTTTTGAAGAAACTAAATTCAGAAAGTGTTGTTTCTGATGTTGCAGATCTCTTACATGAGATAAGTGATGAAACAGACTTTTTGATAATTAATAATTTGTCTGGGCACTCATTAAGCCAGTATCAGGTCCATTCTGGAACAACAATTTCAAATTATGTGAATTCTAATTACAAAGAATTAAAAGACATGGTGATTGCGATTGAGCCTTTTTTTACAACAGGTCGTGGAGAGGTTTACGAAGCAGAACATGGAGAAATTTTTATGTTAGAAAATGAAGAAAAACAAGTTAGGAATCCGGATGCAAGGAAACTCTTAGATTTTATAAAAGAGAATTACAAGACAAAACCCTTTTGTAGAAGGTGGTTAGAAAAAAAAGGTTTTGCAAAACTGAATTTTCTTTTTGGGGTTTTGATAAATGAGGGCGTTCTTTATAATTTTCCTGTATTAGTTGAGAAAGATAAAGCACCAGTTAGTCAGGCAGAGCACACTGTTTTATTTTCTGATAAGGTTTTAGTGACGACGATGTGATTCGCTCACGAGAATTTTTATAGGTGGTCTTTTTTTTGGCAGCCGGGGGGGTTGGGCAGGGTTTTTGGGTGGGTGGGATTTTTCTATTTGTAAGCTGAGTTCAAATTGACTTGCTAAAACAACTTTTGAAAGTCCTGCAACTGGGATTGTCTTATTTTTTAGGACAGGCGTCTTATCGGGGTATGTGGTTCCGTTTGTACTTCCTAAATCTTCATATTTTAGAACACCATCATCAAGAAGAATTTTTGCATGTTCTCTTGAAATTGATTCAGAAGCAAGATTTATCTGCCTATCTTGAACAGAGATAACCTCCTCCTGTTGAGCACCACTTCTTCCAATTGAATATGCTTCTCCTGATTCTATTGGAATTAGATATTCTACGTTTTCAGTAATGTCTAACATTCTTAAAAGGTAATTTTTCATGTCAAAACAAAAAAAGAAATTCCTTTTTAACTTTTATTGTCCTAGAATATACTATTAACCTGTATAGCTGGTCTCAGGCAAGGCAGACTTAGCAGAGCGGAGATATTTCTTTTCAATTTGTTTGTATCTTTCTGCATCTGATTTTGTGACGCTTGGTGCAACCTTGGCCATTGCCTCTTTAAAGTATTTTAATGAAACAGTTTTCACATTGATGTCTTTTCTTAATGCGAGCATTGCAGCTTCTCTTACTAAAGATTCTATATCTGCACCAGTATATCCCTCTGTTTCTTCTGAAATTTTTTCTAGTTTTACATCCTTGTCAAGAGGCATATTTTTTGTGTGGATTTTTAAGATTTGTAATCTTCCTTCTTTTTCTGGAACAGGAACAAAAACAATTCTATCAAATCTCCCAGGACGCATTAAAGCAGAGTCAAGCATGTCTGGTCTGTTTGTAGCCCCTATTACAATTACATTTGATAGATCTTGGATTCCATCCATCTCTGCCAGCATTTGGTTTAAGACAGATTCCGTCACCCTTGCTCCTTGTGTTAACCCTCTTTTGGAAGCAAGAGAATCTATTTCATCAAAGAAGATGATACACGGAGAAACCTGTCTTGCCTTTTCAAATATTTTCCTTACTCCCTCTTCAGATTTTCCGACCCACATACTTAATAATTCGGGGCCCTTGACTTGGATAAAGTTTGCTTCTGACTCTTTTGCAACTGCTTTAGCTAATAATGTTTTGCCTGTTCCTGGGGGGCCATATAATAAAACTCCTTTCGGAGCTCTTATCCCTAACCTTGTGAAAGAATCTGGGAATTTTAATGGCCATTCAATTGCTTCTCTTAATTCTACTTTTACTCCTTCGATTCCCCCAACATCATTCCATTTTACATCGGGGGTTTCAACTAAAACTTCTCTCATTGCACTAGGCCTTACGATTTTTAGTGCGTCGTCAAAATCTTTTTTAGTTACTTTTAAACCTGCTAAAACTTCTTGAGAAATTTCTGTTTCTTCTTCTAGATTGAATTTGTGTAGGTTTCTTCTTAGGACAGACATTGCAGCTTCTTTTGCTAATGCATTTATATCTGCTCCGACAAAACCATGTGTCCTTGTTGCAATTTCCTCTAATGAAACATCTTTTGTTAGGGGCATCCCCCTTGTATGAATTTTTAAAATTGATAATCTTCCATTTTTATCTGGCACACCAAGCTGAACTTCTCTATCAAATCTCCCAGGACGTCTCAATGCTTGGTCTAATGCATTTGGCCTATTTGTTGCTCCGATTACAATTACTTTTCCTCTTGCGTTTAGTCCATCCATCATTGTTAATAGCTGTGAGACAACACGCCTTTCAACTTCTCCTTGAACATCTTCTCTTTTTGGAGCAATTGCATCTATTTCGTCGATAAAAATAATTGCTGGCGAGTTTTTCTCTGCTTCATCAAAAATCTCTCTTACTTTTTTCTCTGATTCTCCATAAAACTTTGACATTATTTCTGGACCGTTTAGTAAAATAAAATGGGCATCAGATTCATTTGCAACTGCTTTAGCTAATAATGTTTTACCTGTTCCTGGAGGGCCGTGTAGTAAGACTCCTTTTGGGGGTTCGATTCCAAGACGGGAAAAAATTTCAGGGTGTTTTAATGGAAGTTCCACCATTTCTCTGACTTTTTTCACTTCATCTGTTAATCCGCCAATATCTTCATATGTAACTTGTGGGACCCCTGCAGATTCTTCATTTACTTCAACCCCCTTTGGATTTAAAGAAACCTCTGTGTTTTCTGTGATTATAACTGGAACAGATGGATTGGTGTTTACAACTACAAATCTTAATTGACTAAAGCCAGGAAACCCGACCCCCATTTGTCCAAATATATCTCCAAATATATCTCCGATATCCCCGAATTCATCTGACATTAAATCTTTTCTTCTTTGGGTTCCTCCGAGGACAATTATATCTCCTTTTAGAACTGCTCTTCCTAACAAGCCCCGTTTAAATCCTTCGGGATTTCCTTGCACAACAATTCCTTGTTGTGCTGGTGCTATTGTTATTTTCTTTGCTTCTTTTAATTGTGCAATGTCTATTTCTACAAATTCTCCTATTCCAGTCTTAGCATTTTTTCTTGTTATTCCATCGATTCGAATTATGTTTTCTCCTGTGTCTGCTGGGTAAGCTCTATCGACAATTGCAAAAGTTTCTCTTTGTCCTTTAATAGAAATTATGTCTCCTCTTTGTAATTTCATTTGCTTTATTAAAAACGGATCTATTCTTGCAATTCCTTTGTAAGCGTCGTCTTGCAGTGATTCAACTACTCTAAGTTTTATCCTTCTCTGTTTTTTTGTTTCTTTTTCTGCCATTTTATTCTTCCTCGTCGTTTAAATCATTTCTTAAAATTAAGTTATTATTATTCTTTGGGTTTGCTGAATCTGAAAATTGTTTTGCGTGAAATACCTTGCCGTTTCTCATTATCTTTACTTCTTTTGAACTTACTGTTCTTGATTTTATTCCTTCTGATTCTTGTTCTGGCATGTTAAAGTTAAGGCTTAATCTTCCTGCATTTTCAAAGCTTAATCTAACCATGTTGTTTATCATGTTTTCTTGTTCTTTCATGAAGTCAACTATTTCTCTTGGGATAGAGACTGCATAAGAATTTCCAACCATTCTCATTTTAACTTCATATTCTTTTTTCTTTAGTCTCATGAATTCTTGATATTCGCTTTCATCTTGGGGATGTAATGCTGTTTCTCCACATTTTTCGCATTTGATTGCCCGAAGATTAAAACCATTTCGACTAACCAGGCCAGATTTCATTTCTTTGTTGCATTTCTTACACAAGATTCTGTTTTCAAATATGTCTACCATCCTGTGTATACATGGGTGTGTATATTTATAAATGTTTTGGTTATTTTGAGATTTCGGTTGTTTTAGATTTGTGTTTTTTGATGAAAGAGCCTTCTTCTTCCCCTTCCATGTTTTAAATTCCAATACTTTCTGAATTCACATAAGGAATGTTCAATATTTCTTAATGAAAGAAAAAGGTGATCTTTTGACTCACTGTATGAAATTTTTTCCCAAGCTTGTGTGTCTAAGTAATTTCCTTGAATATTTCTTAAATGATATAGTTTTTGAATAGCTTCCTTATTTGATAGTTTTCCATAAATTATTTCCAACCCCCACAACGCCCCCGGGCCCACATTTACAAAATCATTGTCTGTCCAAGCCTGTTTAAAAAATTTAAAATAAGTTAAATCAGTCCAGATTTCATATGCTAAAAATGGTCCAACAAGTTTTATCTTCTTTATAACTTCAAAACTTTCTTCAGGTGTTTTTGATTTGTCTATTTCTGAAATAAAATTCTCAAGATTGTCTGAAACTTCTTTGATTGAATTCAGAACATTTTTCCACTTGCAACCTTTTTGAGAAGAGATTATGTAAGCACTATTAAACTTTGGCCCCTTAATATTTTCAAAAGCTAATCTTAATCTGTCTAATGGTAGCTTTTCAAATGGTTCTACTGAAATTTTTTCATAAAGATTAAATTGATTAAAAAATCTGTAAAAAACAACATTAAGAAAAATGGTCTGTCTATTTTCCCCTTTTAATTTCTTGATTATATACTGGGTGCCTTTATCTAACTCTCGGTAAACATTTAGAATTTTATAATTTTGAAGAATTAAGTCGTTGGTCCATGGGAATTCTTGTTTGAGAATAAATCTTTTATGCCAAATTAATT
>CAZYXM010000037.1:0-6409 GCA_964651205.1 Candidatus Woesearchaeota archaeon | reverse complement strand
AGTATTTTATTGGCTTTTTCAAACTCTGATAAGGGATCTTTTTCTATTGGTTGTGCGAACTTTTCTTCGTAATTGTCTGTCTGTTGGTTTGTCTGTCTGTCTGTTGGTTTGTCTGTTGGAACCCCCCTATTTCTTGTGGAAAAACCTAAATTTGGGTCTGAGAACCCCCCTATTTCTTGTGGAAGTGTTGGAATGTGTACGGGAATGTCTGTTGGGGTGGGGGCGGGCGTTAGATTTTGTGTTGGAATTGTTGGCTCTGTTTTTTCCAAAAGTTGAGAGAATTGGGTTCTTAATTCTACAATTTCTTGTCTCAAACCATCCATGTCGTCTTTTATCCTTTGAAATGCTTCTCTTATTGGGTCCATACATTCTGCAAGAACTTGTTGTTTATATTCTTAATTGTGTTAGAAAAGAACTATTCAAAAGCTATTGCTTTTGAGAATAAACTTTTTGTGCGGGGTTTGAGATTCTCCATCGTAATCTTCTAAGGTACTGTACACCCTGGGAATTCTTATTTACCCTAACTACAACTTGTTTTTTCTCTAGTTCGATTAATAATGCCTTTATGAATTCCTCATCTCTTGCAAGTTCTCTTGCTATGTCCACAGTAAATACTTGTCTTGGGAAGATTGTGTAAAGGTAGAATAGTATTTGCTCTTGGATTTTGTCTCTTTTTTCTTTTGAAATTCTTGGCATGACTTGGTTTAGTTATCCGGTTTTAAATAGTTTTGCTTGATAGAAAAATTAATAAACGTCTACAAATTTACTTCAGAAGTGTTCTAGTTCTATTATGGAATCTGATGGAAAACGAAACTTACAAACAAGCACAAATAAGGGATAAAGTTGATGTCTCATCTAGTCTGGACCCTCTTGTTAAAAAATGGTTTTATTCTCGCTTTGAAGATTTCTCTGAAGCACAGAGGTATGGTGTTTTACCTATCTTTGAAAGAAAATCTATTCTTATTTCTGCGCCTACTGGAGGTACGAAAACGCTGACTGCTTTTTTATCTATTTTGAATTATCTTGTTAGTCTTGCCAAAAAAGGTGAATTAGAAAAAAGAACATATGCTGTTTACTGCTCTCCCCTAAAGGCCTTGAGTAATGATATTTATGTTAATTTACTGCGGCCTTTAGAAGAAATTGAGGCATTGGCAGGAGAAGAGAACATCAATCTTCAAAAGATCAGGGTGGGATTGAGAACTGGAGATACCACTGCAAATGAAAGAGCAAAAATGTCGAAAAATCCTCCTAACATCTTAATTACAACCCCTGAAAGTTTAGCGATAATGATTAATTCCCCAAAATTCTCTGAAAATTTTAATTTGCTTGAATTTGCAATTATTGATGAAATACATAGTCTAGCTGAAAATAAGCGTGGCGTTCACTTAACATTGACATTAGAGAGATTGCAAGAAAGATCTGTGATCCAACTAACTCGCGTTGGCCTGTCTGCTACCATTGCTCCTCTAGAAAAAGTTGCTGGTTTTTTAGTAGGATATGAAAAGAAGAAACAAAGAGAATGTTTAATTGCAAATATTGAAGAGACTAAGAAACTTGATTTAGAGGTAATTAGTCCTGTAGAAAACTTTTTAGAAACAAATACCAGCTCATTTTATCATGACTTATACAGTTTGATTGACAATCTTATCCAGAAAAATAAAACCACCCTGATTTTTACCAATACTCGGGCTGCTACAGAAAGAGTTGTTCATAACTTAAAAGAAAAGTTTCCATCAAATTACATTGAAAACATTGGCGCACACCATTCTTCATTAAGTAAGGAGCATAGATTTGATGTTGAAGACAAGTTGAGAAAAGGGAAATTAAAAGTTGTCGTGTGTTCTACTTCTTTAGAACTTGGAATTGATGTAGGTTATATTGATTTAGTTTTGCTTTTGGGTTCTCCAAAGTCTGTTTCAAGGGCAATGCAAAGAATAGGGCGGGCAGGACACAAACTTCACGAAACTGCAAGGGGAAAGTTTATTGTGACTGATAATGATGATTTAATAGAGTGTTCTGTAATTTTAAAGAATTCTAAAGAAAAAATAATTGACGAAGTTCATATTCCTGAAAATTGCCTAGATCTCTTGGCCCAACAAATTTATGGTATGGCTATTTACAAGGTTTGGAAATCAAAAGAGATGTATGAACTCATAAAAAGGTCTTATTGTTATAGGAATTTGACAAAAGATGATTTTTTCTCTGTGATTTCCTATTTGTCGGGGGAATATGAATTAGAAAAGAACTATGTCTATGCTAAGATTTGGTATGATTCTGAAACTGGGGAGATTGGAAAGCGGGGGAAATTAGCAAGGGTTATTTACATGACCAATATCGGGACCATCCCTGATGAAAGTTTTGTTAGTGTTGTTCTCAGGTCTGGAGAAAGCGTGGGGAAGATTGACGAATTGTTTTTAGAAAAACTAAGAAAGGGGGATGTTTTTGTTTTGGGGGGCAATAGATACCAATTTCTTTATAGCAAGGGCATGAAAGTTTATGTTATCCACTCTGAAAGAACTCCCACAATTCCGAGTTGGTATTCAGAACAGTTACCTTTGAGTTTTACAACTGCTTGTTCTATTGGAAATTTTAGAAAATTATTAAATGAAATGTTTGAAAGGAAAAAATCTCCAAATGAAATAGGGGAGTTTATTATGAAAAAAGTATATTGTAATGCTAAAACTTCTGAAGCTATCTTTAATTATTTTAATCGGCAATTCAAGTATTCAATTGTCCCACATGAGGAAAGACTTTTAATAGAACATTACAGAGATGGACAAAGAAATTATATCCTCTTTCATTCGCTCTACGGAAGGAGAGTTAATGATGCGTTGTCTCGGGCTGTGGGGTTTCTTGCTGCTGCTAGGAAGAAGGATGTGGAGATTGGAATAAATGATAATGGGTTTTTTGTAGCTGGAAAAGAACTTGATTTAGACAAGGTTGAAAAAGGTTTTAAAAAATTAATTCAAGAAAAAGATAAGATCTATGAAATCCTTGAGGAGGCGTTAGACAAAACAGAAGTTTTGAAAAGAAGATTTAGGCACTGTGCTGCTCGTGGTTTAATGATTTTGAGGAATTATAAGGGCAGATTTAAATCTGTTGGTAGACAACAAATGTCTTCACACTTTTTATTGAGTGCTGTGAAAAAGAAAACAAAGAATTTTCCCATTTTGATGGAAGCGAAGAGAGAGGTTCTAGCGGACCTAATGGATATTGAGAATACTAAAAAAGTTTTAGACTTGATAAAAAGTAAGAAAATAAAAATTGAAACTGTGAGGTCTGATGTTATAAGTCCTTTTGCAATAAACCTATTACTTGAAAGTCATGCTGATGTGATTAGGATTGAAGACAAGATAGAATTTATTAAAAGGGTTTATTCAGAGTTAGAAAGAAATGGTTAAAATAAAACAGTTTGAGATTATTGGAAAGTGTTTATATTGGTCTGAGGAAAACACACTGATTATTGGAGATCTACATCTTGGTTATGAAAACTGCCTCAATGAAATGGGTATTGTTTTTCCAAAATCACAATTAAATGAGACTATTGATGGATTGAAGTTCGTTTTTGAGAAACTTAATAGGAAAACAAAGAGAATCATTTTACTAGGCGATGTTAAACATCATTTTGGGGGGATTTTATATGAAGAGTCTAGAGATATTAATAAAGTTTTAAAATTTTTAAAGACAAAAATGATAAGGGGGGGAGAAATAATTATCACGAAAGGGAATCATGATAACATTCTAGAACCAATCTTGAGAAATCATGGGGGGGTAGGTCTTGTAGAAAATGCTGTTATTAAGAATGTTTTGTTCTTACATGGGGATAGTTATAGCTCAAAAAAATCTTGGGATTTTTTAAATAGCAAGAACACTAAGTTAGTTGTTGTTGCACATCACCATCCTGCAATAACTCTTTCGGAAGACTCTAAGAAAGAGAAGTATAAATGTTTTGCATATGGGAAATCAGAAGAATACAAAAAAGAAATGATTTATGTGCCAAGCTTTTTTTCGTTGGTTGAGGGAAGTGATATCTTTTCAGAATTAGATTTAAGATTGACAAAAAAGAAAATTTATGCAGTTGATTCTGAGGGGAAGGTTTATGACTTTTCTAAACTGGATAATTAGGTCTTGTATTTTTTTGCCTGTTTTTCTGTAAGATTATTATTCTGTATTTTTTTGATTTGCTGGGACGGCCTGTAACCCCTCTTAGTGAAAAATGCTTCTGAATTTGAAAAGACCTTGTTTTTGTTTGCTATTAGTTTTGCTAATCTTGAAGATGTCAAATGATACTTCTTTGTCTTACTTGAACCTACATAAATGTATTTTTTTCTTGGTGCTGAAGTTCTCTTTATGTAAATTGGTTTTTCTATTTCTTTTATTACTGGGACCTGCTTTGTAAATCTTATTGGTTGATGTATTGTTCTTGTATGTTTTTGAATTTCGACAAGTTTGATTTCTTTCATTAACCTTGGTTCCAAAAGAAAATAAAGAATAACAGCATAAAGGACAGTTGCTATAAATGATATAATGATAGAAATTAAAATTTCTGCATTAAAATAATATATGAGTAGAACAGAAATTAAAATTTCTGCAAACCCTATCAAAACTGCAAAAAGAATGTATCTGAATTGCCATAGCTTTTTTTCTGAGACTTCTGGGGAAGAATGAAATGTCTCTGTTTGCTCTGAAACTTTTGGAGGAAGATATTCTACTTTTTGTTTATTACTCACCTCTTCCATTATAACTTCTGTCTTTGATGGTTTATAACTTTTTCTTACCTTGGTCTTGTCTTTTTTTTTGCCCAGACTTCATAACAACTTCTATCTCTAAAAACTAGAGCACTGTCTTGCAAATAATAATACTTTTTTGTGTGTGTTAGTGCAACTTCTTCATCCATTCTAAATCTCGTCTTGGCAGGTTCTTGGGGCCTAATCCTAAACCCACCATAATACACAAAGAGACCTATACTATCTTCTTTTAATGTTCTTGTTAAAAATCTCATCGCATTTTTAGATTAGAGTGATATTTATACATTACGCCTCCACCCAGAATCGAACTGGGATGTTCCGAAGAACCCGGTTTTCTTGAAAATTATTTCGAGACCGGCGCAGTACCATTGTGCCATGGAGGCCTCATAAAAATAGTCATAAGGAATATATAAATTTAATGAGAATTATTTTTTCGACTCTTTTTGCCCTAGTGTTAATCTTGGGAGTTGGACATGTGGTGGAAGCCCAATTTCTTCTTCAAATTGCAATGCCTTTAAGGAAGATTTTTGCATTATGATATTCAATATCAGAATATGTATGTCTTTGTCTAATTTTTTATCTTTCCAGCCAGTCAATGTTTCTTTCATAGATTTTGCATCCATAGAAAGGTACATTGTTCCTTCAAAATTCATTTTTCCGAGTGCAGAGTAATCAATACCAAACGAAAAATTAACTTTAACTGCTTCTTGCTTTGTTGATTCAAATCTGTGCTTTTCAATTGACGCAATATTCATAGAAGGTTTTATTTCTAACTTACCGTCAAATTCTGGATTTTTCTCTGCGAGTATTTTAGAGAAATTAAATCCTATTAACTTTATTTCTTTGTTTGTCATGTTTTATCTTAAGAAATTTGGTTTTTAAAGTTTGTTGTGTTTAATTAAAGTAAGTCTTCTTCGGAAACAACTATAAAATCACCAACAGCGATAACTGCATTAAATGGAACTAATGCTTCTTTATCTTTTGTTCTTTCCAAAGAAAGATTTGTTGTGTATGTTGTAAGATCTCTTAGAATGATATTTATCAATTCTCCTGTTCTTGTTTCAAAAGTTATATCTTTAATAATTCCTAGCTTTTTACCCTCTTTTGTCACGACCTGTTTTCCGAGTAAAGATTTAAATGGTTTTTTGTCCATTCTAAATTCTATTAAAAGAGATTTATAAATGTTTTCGTGATTGTGTATATAGATTAATTAAATAAATTTTAGGTTTTTTGGAGATATCATGAAAACATATTGTTTTAAAATCTCTTTTTTCTTAGTTGGTTAATAACAAAGATTATACGAACCTTTTTTAGATGAATACCCCACCCTATGGTTTCGTTTGGAGATTTGATATGAAGGTTTATAAAGGAAATCAAGTGCTGTTTTGTTGAATTTTTATTTATAAGCTTTTATATTATATAATATATATATTATATAATATATATTTATATATATAATAATAGAATATATATTTTTGAATAGATAAATTTTGTATCTTTTTTATTCTTAGTGGATTTAAAATTTGATATCATAAAAATCATTAGTGGTCAAGTTGGAGGTTTCTCGTCGGTTAATCTGCAAGAGAAACAATGGGGTGGGTGGTAGGGGGTGTTCACTTTTATTTGTTTTTTTATAGCTAAGGTTTAAATTGGTAGTATTT
>CAZYXM010000036.1:0-6596 GCA_964651205.1 Candidatus Woesearchaeota archaeon | reverse complement strand
TACAATGGTGACTTCTGTTTTAGAAAGAACAAAAGAAATTGGAATAATGAAAGCTATTGGTTCGAGAAATTCAGAAATTTTCAAATTGTTTTTATTTGAATCTTCGTTTATTGGATTCACTGCTGGTTGCATTGGGGTTCTTCTTGGTTGGTTAATTTCTTATGGTGGTGGTTTTGCTTTGGAGGGGTTGGGGTGGGGTTTTCTTTCTCCACATTTTTCTCCTTGGCTTTGCGTCGGGTGTGTTGCATTTGCAACAATAACAGGAGCAATCTCTGGTGTTGCTCCTGCAAGAAATGCTGCTAAGACAAATATTGTTGATGCTTTAAGGTATGAATAGTTTTATTACGAGGCAGCATATAAAATATTAAAGGGGGTTTTTTGAGCTGGGGGAGGTCTCTTTTAATTCCCAAGATGTTCCGGAATTTACCGCGAGGACCATCAGGGTTTTGGATTACATGAGTGTTCATGTGGCTCAAATAAAATCCATACAAACTGTGAATTATTATCAATTTTGTTTAGATCAAGAACTTATTTGGAAAATCATCTTCGCTTCTTTCTTCTATGTCTTCTAACTAACCACCACACCACCACACCAATAACCACCGCCCAAAAAAGATATGTCCAGATTGAAGTTTGTTTAGCATCGCCGTTTCTTCCAGTAAAGTAAGATGAATCAAATGAAACTGTCTCTTCTCCTTGTCTCCTTATCCCTGCAGCATCGGTATATGAAACATCTAATACGAGGTCTCCATCAGACGGTGTTGCTTCAAACTCTGCTGTTGTATACTCATTTGAATCCAAATCCCCAACAATATTTCTGCTTGCCCCTTTTACTTCTATTGTGTCCTGCTTTGGGATTCCGATTACAACTGCTTCTACATCACTCTCTGCAATGTTTAAAATTTCAAAAGTTAATGTCTTTGTTGTTACGTCATAATCTTTTACAAAAATCTCAAAGTCTGCTGTGACTTCTCCGATATTCATTTCAAAGTTTTTTGAAAGGGCCACAGAAGTTCCTATCTTATTAGCAGAATAACGAACCTCTATCTGATTGTCTCCGTCGAGGGCATTTTTATCAACCCGAACCTTGTAAGGGACTATCCAGTGTGAGGAAAAATCCTTTTTAAAGGTCCCAGATTCTATTTCAATTTTTGCATTATAGTCCGGATCAAATACGAGGGGATATTTTTCTAATAATTCAAATGAGATGGTGCCACATTCTGGATTTTCTACACCTTCTACTTGAAAAACTAACTTAATATAATCGCCGGGGACTGCGGGGTATGGGTCTTGACTAATTAATGAGACAGCGAGGTCGCATTGCACAGCTACAACCAGATTTATTAGAAAAACTCCTAAGACAAAAATTCCTAAACCTCTTTTCATATTCTTCCAGGGGATAGATTGTTTTTAAATGTTTTCTTAACTTAGAAAAAAGAAACTAAGACAAAAATCGCAGATAAATTTAAAAACCTCAAATAATAAAAAATAAAATGGCAAAGAGGTGTATATATTGTTCTGATGGAATTGAACACGACTCTGTTGTTGATATGTGCGACAGGTGTATGCACCAGGTCTGGGGACCGAAGATGGCACAGGCAATTGTTTCTGGAATGCAAAAAGAAAAAGAAAAGGGCAACCTGGAGCTTGGGCGTGTTAGCGAGGCTGTAGTATCAAAAACCCCCGGGGAAAATAGGGTAGAAGAAGTATCTGAAGATCCACAAGAGGTGTTGACAGAACCAGTAAAAGCAGTACAAGAAATTGTAGACTGTGTGGAGAGTCTAGGGGAAGTAGGAGAAATTGGGCCTGAGGATTTGTCCTTTATTGGTTAATTTCTTTGTTGAAAAGGTTTTTAAATGAATTTTTTCTTGAATTTCAGAGTATGTTGTATTAATACTAAAATGGTACGAGGAAAAAGAATTAGAAACAAGGGCAAGCTTAAATTTAGTGAATACTTTAAAAAACTAGTAAAAAATGACACTGTTGCTATTGTAAAAGAACCAGGAGTAAAATCTGGATTTCCTAGCAAGGTAGTTGGCAGTACAGGGAAAGTTATCGGAGATCAAGGAAGGTGCAAAATTGTTGAACTAAGCGATGGGAACAAAATGAAAAAATTTATAGTTCATCCAATTCATCTAAAAAAGATTGGAGGTAAAAATGATAAAAAATAAAACGCCTTTGACATTAGCTGAAATGAACGCGCTAGTTGGAGATGGAGAAAATGCAGATAAAATGAAAAAATTTGTTAAAACTTTTGGGAAATTGAAAATAGAAGATGCTAAAAAATTAAGAGAAGAATTGGTTGAACTTGATATCTTAAAGCTTAAAGAAGAGCATATTGTTAGTCTAGTTAATTTCGTGCCTGAAGATGCTCAGGATGTAAATAAAATCCTTTCGGAAGTCTCATTAGACCAAGAAGAAACAAATAAAGTTTTAGATGTTATTAAAAAATATTAAAGAAAATGGAAAAAGAAGAAATAGCAATTGCATTAGATTTCCTGCCTTATGGTTATCCTCTAGAAAAGATTATGTCTCCGATCATACAGGCGATTGGGAAAAACAATTTCACGCTCCTTCATTTAGTCCCGAGAAGAGGAATAACTGTTGAACCAAAAGAAGAGATTTATATTGGGGAAGGAAAACGGGATAAGGTACAATTTATAAAGGGCAGGTTGTACAGAGAAAAGTTAACAGAAAATGCTAAGTTAAACTTACAAGAATTCATAGAAAAAACTATTCAAGATGATGAGAAAAAATTCATGAATTTTTTCAATAATGCTCAACCAATAAATACAAGATTGCACCAATTGGAACTCTTACCTGGTTTTGGAAAAAAGCACACCGATGCTATAATCCTTGAAAGAGAAAAAAGGGAATTTGCATCATTCCAAGACATTAAGGAAAGAGTCCACAATGTTCCAGATCCAGAGAAAGCAATTTGCAAAAGAATAATAGAAGAACTAACAGAAATACAAAGACAAAATTTGTTTATAAAATAAAATGGCAGAAAAACAAGATAAACCGGCAGAGAAAGAAAAGAAAAAAGTAGAAGACCGCGGAGAAAGAATCATTAGAATCCTCTCTCGTGATGTTCCTGGAAACAAATCCGTTTATGCAGGGCTATTGAGAATAAAAGGGGTCTCCTGGATATTGTCAAATGCTCTGTGTACTAAACTTGGTTTTGGAAAAAAGAAAAAGGTTTCAGAATTAACACCCGAAGAAATCAAGAAGATTGAAGAATTTATAAAAAATCCTGATGTCCCGAGTTTTATGAAGAATCGGAGAAAAGACAGAGATACTGGCGAGGACAAACATTTGAATACTACAGATTTGGATTTGCAACGCGAGTTTGATATTAAGAGACTGAAAAAAATAAAATCCTACAAGGGTTCAAGACACGCGGCCGGGCAACCAGTAAGGGGACAAAGAACAAAATCACACTTTAGAAAAAATAAAAGTAAGGGAGGGGGCAAAAGGGTAGCTGAAAAGAAAAAGCCTGTGATGAAATAATGGGAGATATAAAGAAAAAAAATAACAAGTTCAGCAGACCGAAGAAACTTTTTGATAGCGAAAGAATCGCAGAAGAAAAAGAAATCCTGAAGGAATTTGGATTGAAAAATAAAAAAGAAATATGGAGAACAGGGGCAGAACTTGCAAAAATTAGAAGGATGGCGAAATCCTTAATTCCAAAATCTGAAGAAGAAAAGGAAGTATTTTTTGAAAAGTTGAATAAGATGGGTTTGAAAGTTTCAAGTATTGCAGATGTTCTTGGTTTAGAAAAAGAAGATTTACTAGGTAGAAGATTGCAAACTTTTGTTTTCAAAAATGGATTGGCAAATAGTGCAAATCAAGCAAGACAGCTTATTGTTCATAAGAAGGTTGTTGTAGATGGAAGGATTGTGAATATCCCTTCTTTTTCTGTTTCAAGAGATTTAGAAAATAAAATCTCTGTTATCCAAGTTGCTAAGGTCAAAAAAGAAAAAGTAGTTAAAAAAGTTGCTGAAGAAAAAATAGAAAAAACAGGAGAGAACAATGGCTAAAGAAAGAGAAAATATTGGAATCTTGTATGTTTATAGTAGCTTTAATAATACGATTGCACAAGTTACAGATCTTGCAGGGAATACTATAGGAAGAATTTCGGGCGGACAGGTTACAAAACAAAATAGATTAAAAGCAAATCCTACAATTGCTATGTTTATTGCTAAGCGACTTAAAGAAATGACAAAAGATTATGATATAAGGACCCTTTATGTAAGGATTAAGGGACAGACTGGTTCAACTGGGCCGGGCCCGGGGGCACATGCGCTAGTAAGGACATTGACTAAAGAAGGATTTAAAATTATAAGCATCGCGGATATAACAAGAATTCCGCGGGGCGGACCAAAGAAGAAGGGTGGAAGAAGAGGGAGAAGGGTTTAAACAGGTTTATAAATAAAAAGAACATATAAAGAAATGGAAAAAGCACTTGAAACAAAAGACATGACCATTATGATTGCAGATATTGGCGTGAGCCTTGCAAATGCTCTTAGAAGAAGCAGCTCGGAAATCCCGATTTTAGCAATTGATGAAGTAGACATTTACCAAAACGATTCTGCTTTGACAGATGAAATTCTAGCACATAGGATTGGGTTGGTTCCATTGAAAAATCAAAAGACAAAAAAAGATAAGTTCGTTGAATTGAAATTAAAAGTAAGTGCTAAAGAGCCGACATATGTTTTGTCTAAAGAACTTCAGGGAGACATTGTTTTTGACGAGGTTCCATTAGTTTATATTGATAAGGGTCAGAGTATCGAAGTTGTTGGAAAAGCAAGACAGGGTTTAGGAAAGGACCATGCTAAATTCTCTCCTGGGCTTGTGTATTATTATCATTTAAGTGACGTAAAGGTTTCTAAAGATGGAGAAAAGAATCTTGAACTTGCTGAATTACATCCGGAAGTTTTTGAAAACAAATCTGGAAAACTAGTTGTGAAAAATTCCTGGGCTTGCAATTTTGACCAAGAAGATATTGAGATTAGAGTATATAATAGTGATCTTGGAATTGATGAACTTTTAGAAATTGGAGATGTTGATTCTTTTGATAGTGAATCAATAAGCTTTGAATTCACAATCCCAGAAGGAATGGAAGAGAGCTGGTATGAATTGGAATTTACAGTTCAAGAAGACGGAGATGTTTTTGAAAATGATTATACTGATGATGACGCAGTATTTAATATTCTTTTAGATGTAGGAGAAAATTGTGCATTAGCACAAGCATTTGTAAGTGCATCTTTAGATGAAGGTGGTAAAGCTGGAAAAGAATTAATTGTAAGAGCTACAATTAAAAACACTGGAACAAAATCAACAAGTTATTTAGTTAATGCAGTTGGATATGTAGAATGGGCATCTTTAATTAATGTTGACCCAAGTACAATTACATTAGAAGCAGGACAATCAGCAGATGTGTTAATTGCCCTTAAAGTTAATGGAGATGTTTCAGGAGAAAGACTATTCAATATTGAAGTTCTTTCAGAAGGCGAACTTGTAGTAAGTCAACCTTTATCAGTAAGTGTTGAAAAAGCTTTAATAGGAGATCTTTTTGGAGATAACGGCCTTTTAACAGCTTTAATCATAGGGATTGCATTAATTCTTGTGATAATCATAATTGTTCTTGCAATAAGAGTTGCACGAAGATAAAAAGCGAATAGTAACTCAATAATAAAGAGGGAGAAGAAAATTTAATTTTTTTTAAATATTTTCTTATAAATCTTACCACAAAATTTTGTTTTCTCTTCATATTTAATAACAAAAACCCCTAAAAAATAACCTATTAATCCTCCTACAAGAATATCACTCATAAAGTGAACTCCTAAGTAAACTCTCGATATAGCGATTAAAACAGCAAATATAACCCATGTATTTTTAAGTTTAGGGAATTGCTTAGACAAAATAGGAATAGCACAAAAAACCAGCATTGCTTGAAAAGAAGGAAACGAAAAATTCCAAATATTATGGCTCGCTTCTTCTAATAACGAAGAAACAACCCCTATTTGATAAGGTCTTGACCTTTGCACAGCCATTTTTAATAAAAAACTAACAATTGCAGATAAGGCAAGAGTAAACCATAAAGGAAAAATCCACTTTCTTTTATGCTCCTTCCATAAAAATAAACTAGTTAAAATAAAGAAAATTATTACACCAGAACTAACATATGTTATCCCCATAAAAAGATCTGTTAAAAAATAATTTCTAATATTCTCAAAAGATTGAGATATACCTACATCAAAATAAAAAAAACATAAAATAGCAAAAATAATTATAATGCCTATAAACAAAACCTCTTTCTTTTTCATGAATTAATTAACCTTAAAATACTTAAATAGGTTTCTACTATATTTAATATGAAAAATCTAAAAAAGACTATTACAGGTATTTTTACAAGATATTTAATAATGGTTTTAATAGCTATTCCAGGACTTTGGATTTTTTACACCATATTCACCCCTCTGACAATATACCCAATTTACTTTTTACTTAATCTCTTTTTTGAAGCTTCTCTTTCAGGAAATGTTGTTACAGTCTATAGTTGTTTTCCAATTGAAATTATAGAAGCTTGTGTA
>CAZYXM010000035.1:0-6659 GCA_964651205.1 Candidatus Woesearchaeota archaeon | reverse complement strand
GAAATGCTTCCAAGATTAAAAAAAGTTTATCCGCTATCATTCTGTGAAATCAGAATATTTGAAACAAAAGAATTAGAAAAAGCAGACATGAATATAGAAAAAGAAGTTAAAGAGATAGAAGACAAAATAGAAGAGCAAGAAAGCGTTGAAGAAAAAGAGGAAATTGAAGAAGAAGAAAATACAGAAAAGAAAGCAGGAAAAAAAGAAGCAAAAGTAAAACCGGTGAAGAAAACTTCTAAAAAAGTTGTACCAAAAAAGAAAACTTCTAAAAAAGAGGCATGATGATACAACAATGCCTTGTTCTAATAAAACCAGACGGGCTTGTTAAATCCTTGACTGGAAATATAATCACCGCACTTTCTGAAACAAAGTTAAAAATTGTCGGCGCAAAAATCGTTTCTGTAAAAAGAGAACTTGCAGAGGCACATTATTCAGAGTTAAAACAAAGACTAACTGAAAAATTTGGTGAGAAAAAAGGGGGTTCAATCTTTGAAGAAACTATAAAATACATACAGGGAGAATATCACACAAACAGAGTAATGTCCCTGGTTTATGAAGGGGAAAATGCAATTGCAAAAGTAAGAGGACTTGCAGGAGAAACAAATCCAGAGGATGCAAACCCAATAACACTCAGGGGAAGGTATGGGAGGATAAACTCAAAAACAAATGTTTTTGAAAATGTTGTTCATGTCTCAGATTCAGAAGCTAGTGCAAAAAAGGAAATCCAACTGTGGTTCGAGCCGAGTGAGTTATCAAATAACATTTATCCGACAAAAAAAGAAAATGTTTCAATGGATAAAATTGTTTGGGATTAAGATAAAAAGAAGAACAAAATACTTAAAAACACTTCTAAACTAAAATCATCATGCCTGCATAGCTCAGTGATAGAGCAACTGCCTTGTAAGCAGTAGGTCGGGGGTTTAAATCCCTCTGCAGGCTTAATACTCAAAATGCAAACATTCTTACCATACCCAAATATAGAAAAATCTTTAGCTTGTTTAGATAATCGAAGACTCGGTAAACAGAGGGTTGAAGCTTTTCAGATTTTAAATATTATTTTGAACAGAACCACCACAGAGGGTTGGAGAAATCATCCAGCTGTAAAAATGTGGAAGAAAAATCCAAATGCTCTTAAAAAATACCTCAATAAAGCAATCCAAGAATGGATAAACCGGGGATATAAAAACAATATGGATCTAGAGATAATTCGCGGAAAAATTGCACTTCCTTCTTGGTTTGGAAATAAAAAGTTTCATGCCTCTCATCGAAGTAATTTATTAAGAAAAGATAAAAAGTTTTATTCCCAGTATCCTTGGGTGGAAGGCCCCAATTTAGAGTACTTCTGGCCCACATAATCTCTTCTTAACCTGGGTTTCTACAAAGATTTATAAACTAAAATTTTGAAACTATAATATGTCACACCATGCTAAAACAAAAAGAATACGAAGAGCTAAGAGCTGGAGATATCAGCGAAGAAAAAAAGAAAAAGCTGAAAGATCCAATAAGGATTAATTAATTCTAATCCAATTTAACTGCAGTTCCAAAAGCTAACATCTCTGAAGCACCCTGCATCACCATCGAAGTCATGAATCTCATTCCGATTATTGCATCTGCCCCCATTGTGATAGCATTATTTACCATTCTATTAAATGCCTCGTCTCTTGAATGTGAAGTCATCTCTGAATAAGTTTTTATTTCACCACCAACTATATTTTTGAAACTAGCACCAATATCTCTTCCAATGTTTCTTGCTCGGACAGTATTTCCTCTTGCAATACCTAGAACTTGTTTTACCTTTTTACCTGGAATTTCATTTGTTGTTGTTACAATTATCTCACTCATTTTTTCTTCCCTCCTTTCATAGTTTTTATTTGTTCAATCTGGTCTTCACTTTTATTAAATAGGACAAATAAACCCAAGATGATGAGGAT
This sequence comes from Candidatus Woesearchaeota archaeon, assembly GCA_964651205.1. Classification (GTDB taxonomy): domain Archaea; phylum Nanobdellota; class Nanobdellia; order Pacearchaeales; family GW2011-AR1; genus CAZYXM01. The sequence goes on along the minus strand of CAZYXM010000035.1, from coordinate 4,728 downwards.
TACCCCATACCCCAAAGCCACCCACACCCCCCCGTCTTTTGGGCTACTCCAAAATAGAATGCTAATTAAAAATAACCCCAATAAAATCATTACTACCCCCGAGATTGTTCTGCTAAGTGTATTCATAAACATACAAGTAAAAAGGATTTAATAAAACTTTCTACATCCTATCTTCTCTCTTTTGTATTGTATGTGCACATTCAGAGCACTTCCATTTCTCAAAAACGTCTTCTTTATATGAAAAAGGCAATAAATAACCCTTACCACATTTTGGACATTTTGGAAATATACAAGAATCTTCTCCCATATTAACCTCCGCCATTTTATTTCTATTTATCTACTTATTCATGAGTTTAAAAGTATTTTGCTATAGAGGGCAATATACAAAATAAGACGCTAGGGTTTTAATAAAGCCACTATGCGAAAATCAATATCCCAAGTATTGCTAAAATCAAGATTACAATGATTGCTACTATTGAAATTGCCTTGCCTTTATGTTCTGTAAATACTCCCCTTAATGCTTCAGCAGTTGAATGAATAATGCTTCTATCCAAATCTGTCTGCGCCTTTGCTCTTTCTTCTTTTCTTTTTTCTCTTTGTACTTTAATCATTTTCGCAATAATTGTATGTTCAATTCCAAGCATAATCAAACCAAAAAAGATAATCAAAGGTAACAACCACCCCCAAATCCCCTCCTTGTAAAAAAACAGTTTGAAAAACTTATCAGCCATCCAACTAAAAAACTTCAACTGCGCTGTAACAATTGTCAAAGAAAAAGCAATAATAGAACTTGTTGATTCTGAAAAAGTAGAATAACTAGAAAAAATCAAGCCATATTGTCTGAGAAAATAAAACCAAATGATTATAACAAATAATAATGTCAAAGAAAAAGCATAATTCTGCCCAAACAAAATCATAAAAACAATATCCCCCCTTTTCAAATAACCTGTCTCTTCATTAAAAATAGCATTCATAATTTTATTCTTAAGAATAATTGCCTTCCATTCTTTAGAAAGAAAACTAGTTCTTATCTCATCTGGATTTTCCACAACATCCTGCCAGTGCTCAACTTGCCCACTTACATTATCTACTTGGTTCTCAAGATTTTCAAAACCTGCCCCAACATCCTCTGCCCCGAGAGCAGAAACAAGGACAAGACTAAATATAAATAAAAACAATAATGAAACTCCGACACCTTTTTTTATCATAATAGATTAAATACAATAGGGTTTATAAGATTTGTTTGTGATGTTAGCCTTTTCTTAACCTGTATCATGGCCCTCTTCTTGAATATTCTGGCCTGTCCCCCTAAAGAAATTAATGGCATTGTTCACTGTATTCGTTGTCTCTTTTCCCTTCATAGAATCTTTTAGAATTCTTTTGTTAAGAGCCCACTCCGTAGCCCTACTACTCCCCCACTCCACCATAATAAATACCACAAAAGCCCCAATCAAACCAACATAAGCAGCAAACATTCCCAATGGTAAAAAGATTGCTGTCATAAAGGCAGCTATAAAAGACATCATCTTCAAATTAGCACCCACAATCCCTAACAAGACCGCAACAGACCAAGAGATGGCAGGACTAAATGTCGAGAAGTTTTTGATTATATCACCAAACATCAAAATAAACATAAGCCAAATTGCAACAAGCACGATTACTGCACCAACCTCATTAGTTGAATCCAACAAAACCTGCGGAACCCCCCCAATGATGTATCCAAAAAAACTTAGGAATGGTTTAAATCCTTCTGATACACTACTCCCGAACAAATCCACTAAAGACTTAACCTCTTTAGCACCCAAATCTAAGTTCTGATAAGAATCGAAATTATAGACCACAACAACTACTAAGAGCATTAATAACAATAAAAAAACAAGCCATTTTCCTGCTGAGACTTTTTTACCCATATTCATTTTAGTATTTCAACCTTTATAAATTTTTATATTTCTCCGCTCTCAGAAAAAGAATCATCTTCCTTACTTTTAAAAGCCTTGTCTACCAGCCTTAGTTCTGAAACAGCGTCTGCAGCTTCGGATGCCCCCTTCTTACCTCTTATTACGTCTCTTGCCAACTTTCTTTTCATAACCCACCCGCTAATACTCGACAACCCAAAATTCACAAGTAAAAAAGCTACAACCGCCGTTGCTAATGCAAGGTATATTGCAAAAGTTCCAGCCCATACAAACCATTTTGTCGCAACACCTACAACACCACCAATTACACCCAAAAGACCCACAATAATAGAAAGAGCTGTTGCAATTATCCAAGCAATAGATTCATCAAATGTGCTAAATGTCCCAATTATGTCCCCAAATGAAACAAAAAAAATTAGCCATAACATCATAAAAATTACAAGATACGCATATGAAGTTAAATCGGTTCCTGCAAAAGAGGAACTACCAGCTTTTATGCCGAAGACATATTCTCCGACTTTTCCAGAAGCGTCTTTTAAAAAATTAAATTTTCCACCAAGAGAATCTGCAATGGGCGTTCCGAACAAAACTAAAAACATCAAAAGCCCAATAACCAAAAAAACAATATGTTTTCCTTCCATCACCTAAAAAAAATTTCCATTTTAATCATCATAAAAAAACAACACTTCCAATCTTTATAAATATTTTTATCTTAGACTATCTGCTCTTCTTCAATGTTGCAGACCGAATTATCCCAGAGATAACCCCAACTATTAAAAGGATAATCAAAAATCCCCCAGTCGTCACAGTTTCATACCACCTCTGAAGTTCATAAGAGATATTACTAAAAGTATAATATGGAACAAAATATTTTAACACAAACCAAATTATGGCGAGATACAATGGAACCCCAATAATCGCCCCAGTATTTGCTTCTAATGCTTTGTAAAAAGGCAAACTTAAAATTATAAAAACAACAATCGAAAAAACCAAAACACCATACGCCACCCCTGCCCCCAAATAGGAAGTCATAAAATCATATCTTGAAAAACTTGCAGAGATCATAGCAGCAACACAAGCAGCGATAACAACCAAGGGCCCACGAGCAACAGTCATCTCCTTTGAATTAGCACCCATCAGCCTCTCTAACGGGGTCATTTTCTTCTTTCTATGAAAAAAATTCGCAAGAGCAATATAAACCACAGAAAAACTTAACAAAAATATCACAACAAACATGGTCCATTCATTTCTCAACAAATCCTGCGGACTACCGATATAACCCAGACCTCTTATATACACCATAAGAAATACAATAAAAGAGGATATATAAATTTTCCCACTTAGAGGTTATGAATACACATTCGAAACATTTATAAAGCCTATTGAATACCTATTCATAACTAAATACAATACAACTTAGGAGAAAACAAAAATGCCAGCACAAGATAAAACAGGTCCAAGAGGAGAAGGCCCATTAACAGGCAGAGGACTAGGTCCTTGCGGAAAAGGGCTAGCTATGCGTAGAGGATTCGGCTGCGGCTTTGGAAATGGTTTTGGTCGTGGATTTGGATTCAGAAGAGTCTCGGTAAATCCACAACAGGAACTAACAAAGACAGAAGAAAAAGAAATCCTTGAAGCAGACCTAAAAGACCTAAAAATAGAAGTTGAAGCAATAGAGAAAAGACTCAAAGAAGTTAAGTAAGAATTAAATAGTCTTTTTTCTTTTCTTTTTTATGCCACGACCATGTATACATCGAAGAGTGAGGGGAAGCCCAAGAGCACATTATTTCAAACCAGCAGGGCAGAGATTAACTGAATTAGAAGAGACCACATTAACACTTCCAGAATTCGAAGCAATTAGATTAATTGACTTCCAAGAATTAGAACAAGAAACAGCAGCTGCACAAATGAAAATTTCTCAACCAACACTTTCAAGAATTCTAAAAATAGCAAGAAAAAAAATCTCAGACGCCATCATAAACGGAAAAGCAATAAAAATAAACTAATCCTCTTCAATCAATGCAACCTTATTTCCCTGTAACAAAATCTCTATAATCTCTTTATCAATATTGGCCACCTCTCCCTTTTCAAATGGCCCAAGTGTCTCACCTTCCAAATCCAAAAACTCTTCAACAGGTTGCAGAAATCTAACAAGCTGGTATTTTGATTCTATATCTTCTCCAGACATAGCACTATTCAAATTCTTCTCTGACCTTTCCAAAGATTTAACAATCTCTTCAAAAAGTTCTTTCTCAGATGAAAGCAAGTTTTCGAAATCCTTTTTAGAAATCCCAGTCTCAGATGCAACAAAAGCTAAATTCAAAATCTTCCTTTTTCTCCTCAACAACAACTCCTTAAATAATGCCATAGCATTCTCCAGTTTCTTTTTATTCTTCAAAGAAATATCTGAAAACACAACATCAACTTTTTCGCCTGCTTTTTTCTTTTCTTCAAAATACTCTGCAACATCTTTTAAAAAATTCTTTGGCAAAACCTGCAATTCCTCAGAATACCTCTCCTTTCTCAACGCCTCATATAAATCATTATAAGTAATCATGGTCTCTTAAAGGTCCAAAACCTTAAAAGCATTGTTGTGGTAGATTTATAAATTTAAAGGCTTTAGAAAAAATATGTTTAAGCTCCTAAAAGAAAGACTGAAAAACTGGACAGACAAACTAAAAAAAGAAACAGCCATAGAAGAGAAACCAAAAGAAAAACAAAAAAAAGAAACAACCAAAACCACCCCAACCCCCTCCACTAAAAAATCCATTTCTGGGAGAAAATCACAACCCTCCCCCAAAAAAAAAGCCCA
>CAZYXM010000034.1:0-6813 GCA_964651205.1 Candidatus Woesearchaeota archaeon | reverse complement strand
TTAAAAAAGAAAAAGCAAAAGTTGTTAGAATAGACAAAGCAAAAGGAGAAGCAGTGGTGTCATTACTTTCAGCCGTTGTTCCAATTCCAGTAACTGTTAAATTAGATAACATCAGGGTTATTAGAAGAGAAGAAGTAGAAGAGGAAGAAAACAGTTAGTTTTAAAAATAGAATTAACAAACAAACACCATGAAAATAAAATTATTAGTTGATGGCGGGGAAATGAAACCAGGTCCGGCTGTAGCACAGCAACTAGGACCAATGGGTATTAATATAGGAAAAGTTATCTCTGATGTAAATGCCGCGACGACAGGTTTTAAGGGGATGCAGGTTCCGGTGAACTTAGAGATTGATTCTAAAACAAAAGAATTCAAAATAGAAGTTTTATCTCCCTCAGTCTCTGCTTTAATAAAGAAAGAAGCAGGAATAGAGAAAGCGTCTGGTGAAAGAAAAAAATTACAAGTAGCAAATCTTGCAATCGAACAAGTTATTTCAATAGCAAAACAAAAACACCCCTCAATGTTAGCATTAAACTTTGATGCAGCTCTTCGTTCTGTAATCGGCAGTTGTTTATCTCTTGGAATTTTAATTGAAAGTAAAGACCCTAAAGAATTATTAGAAGAAATCGCGCAAGGTAGCTATAAAGGCGAAATTGACTCACAAAAAACAGACGTAAGTCCAGAAAAGGCAAAACAACTTAAGGAATTCTTTGGGGAGGTTTCTGCAGAACAAGAAGCAGCTAAAAAAGCTGAAGAAGCAGAAAAGGCAGCAGCAGAAGAAAAGAAAGCAGCCGCAGCTGGTAATGCAAAACCTGGAGAAGAAGCAGCAACAGAGACAAAAGAAGTCAAAGAAGTCAAGCCTGCTAAGAAGTAACTTTATAAATCATATTCAATTAAAACCTCGTATGGGGTTATGGGGTAGCCTGGTAGCCTTTCAGGTTTGGGACCTGACGACCCCGGTTCAAATCCGGGTAACCCCATAGGTTATTAAGATGGGAGTAAAAACAAAAAAAATCAAAGCAGCAGGAAGGTTTGGGGTAGGCTACGGTAACCCAAAAAAGAGATTAATTGCTGTAGAAGCAAAGCAGAGAATAAGGCAAGAATGTCCTTTTTGCAAGGGCAATGCAAAAAGAAAAGCAAATGGAATCTGGCTTTGCAAAAAATGCAAAAAAAAATTCGCAGGAGGTTCTTTTTATCTCGAAAGTTAAACTTATATAGATAAAGATATTCATATTAATATGGCTTCATACAAGTGTTTTCATTGTGGAAAAAAGATAAAGTCTCTAGAACTAGAAAAAAGATTTGTCTGCCCTAATTGTGGCTCAAGAATATTCTACAAACCAAGAACTAAATTAAAAACAGTAAAAACAGATTAAAATGCCTGAAGAAAATCCATTAGCAAATTTAGACGAAGAAACCCAGAATCAGATTCAAGAAATCCAATTTCTAGAACAAGGTTTTCAACAATTAATGATGCAGAAAAGAGCCTTTAATTCAGAATTAAATGAAACAGACCTGTCTTTAAAAGAATTAGAAAAAGCAACAGGCGAAGTATTCAAGATTGTTGGCGGCCAGATTGTTATAAAATCCACAAAAGAAGACCTTGAAAAAGATCAGAAGCACAAAAAAGAATTAATCGAGACAAGACTCAAGAATCTTGATAAACAAGAGAAAGAACTCTCTGAAAGGATAGAAGAGCTTAGGGAAAAAATCATGAAGAAGATATCTTCAAAACCTAAATAATCAAGTATATAAATATTTAAATAGTCCTGAGACAAAAAAAGAATATGGCTTTCAATTTTATGCGAAGAAAAACAGGGGGCGACGAAGTTTCCCCTGAATTTATCGAGATAGACTTAGAACAAGCAAAAGAAGACTCGAAGGTTCTCGTAAAAACTTTTGCATTAAGAACCTATGAAGACATCAATCCAGTTCTAAATGCTCTAAGAGAAGGATACACAATAGCAGTTATCGATATTAAGGTGTTAAAGCAAAAAGATGTAATAGAGTTAAAAAGGTCAATCTCAAAGATCAAAAAAACAGTAGACGCTCTTGAAGGCTCTATTGCTGGGTTCGGGGAAAATACAATTATTGCAACACCAAGCTTTGCAAAAATTCAAAAAGGTTTTGTAGAAGAAAAGCCAAGAAGTTCTGAAGGAATTGATAGATTTTAATACCCCCATTCTCTGATTAATTTATGAAAAAGCTATTTATTGAAACCCGCAAAAAATTCAAATCTAGTGAAATAAACTTCAGTGTATTAGAAACTCTGCCTGGAAAATCAATTTCATTAGCAGCCACAATCCAATATCTTGGCCTACTTCCAACAGTAAAAAAATATTTGGAATCAAAAGGGAAAATAGTAATCGTAAAAAAAGGCGCTTTCTACAAGGGCCAAGTTCTCGGTTGTAATCCTTTAGCTTTAGACAGAACAGCAGATAATTTAATAATAATCACCGACGGCAAATTCCATGCAATGAATAATGCACTAAAATTAAAAAAAGAAATTTTTGTTTTTAACACTCAAACACTAGAGAAAATTACAAAAAAAGAAATAGAACAAGAATTAAGAAAAATAAAAGCAAAGCAAACCAAGTTTCTGCATTCTAGTAAGGTTGGGATTATTGTTTCAACAAAACCCGGCCAGAACTATAGAAAATCTTTAGATTTAAGGAAAAAACTAGAAGCAATAAATAAAGAAGGGTTTATTTTTGAAATAGATACCGTCAACACGGGGGAACTAGAAAATTTTCCAGATATCCAGATTTGGGTAAATACAGCTTGTTTCGGTTTAGCAGCAGACAGTTCAAGGATTATCAATCTCTGCGATATTTTAGAATTTCTCTGAAGCAATCTATCCCCTATTATATATGTGCAATACTAAAAACAGTTTTCAAAGCCACAATAATTGTTGCAGGCACAAACATTACAAGCAAGGCAGCGAGGATAGCATTAAGTGAAGAGAGGATTGGTATATTCGAAACATAAATTAAAGCAGACTGACCAAAACCAGAAACTATTACAAGTGCTAATGAGGCTAAAAGGAAAGTCTGCGAATCTCTGTCTCCGACATTTAGAAAACCGACAATAATCCCAAGAACAACAAGAATAGCATAGGGCAAACTGCTAGTTGATACATAAATTGCTTTTTGCAAAATTCCAACAAAAATAGCAAGAATAACTCCGATTAAAAAAGCATAAGCCCCAATTAAATTCTCCCTTGCTTTTACCATTTTCAAAAAAATTAAGGAAATCTACTATTTAAACTTTTTCATATTTTACCGACGATTTTAATAATTTAAAAATCCGATCAAAAAGTTACCAACCGAAACATTTATAAACCTGTAGTAACTTCGAAATTACAACATGATAAACAGAAAAACATTATCATTTCTCGGAATGTTCGCATTAGTTATTCTTAGTTTAAATTTAGTTCTCGCAACCACCCTAGAGTTTAATGTAACTTCTTTGACTGGAACAGTTGTTGCAGGCGAATCTTTGAACATCCCATTTAAGATAGTTAATGGAAATGGTGCAGGCAACAACCTAACAGACATTACTAGTTCATTTACAAATCTTTTATCTGGATCAACTTTTATCTCAAGTTCAGTACAAAGTCTTACAAATGTGCCTTCACTTATACAAGATACACAAGAAGCCACTGTAAACTACGTTGTTTCTGTTCCAACTTCTGCTGTTGCAGGAACTTACACAGGCAATTTAACAGTAGACGGATTAACTAACTCTCAAAACGCAATTTCTGAACAAGTAATTCCAATCAGTATTGTAGTACAAGCACAACCAGCACAAGATTTCTGCGATTATAATAATGACGCAGGATTAAAGATAAAAAGTATACAACTTGATGTTTTAGACGGATTTGGAGACGATGAAAACTATTGGTACCCATTAGATGAAGTAGAAATCGAATTCAAAGTAGACAATACAGGAGACTGGGATGTTTCAGATATTGAATTAGAAATTTGTGTATATGACGAAAATGAGGGCGAATGCGTATATGACGAAGGAGACATGGATTTAAGTGATGATAATTTCAATTTAGACAAGGGAGATGATTTAAAAGTTACAGCAACATTCACAGTAGACCCAGATCAACTAAGAGAAGGAAACAACGATTATACAGTTCATATCACAGCTACTGGAAGAATTGACGACAGAGACGCAGGGTCACTAGATGACGAAGATTCTTGTACTTCAGACAGCCAAGATATTGAGATTAGAACAACTGATAGGTTTGTTATTATTGCAAACCCAAGAGTAACTGATTTAACAGAACTTGCAAATGAAAATGAAGCTTATTGCGGAAGCGACATAGAACTTACTCTTGATTTATGGAACATCGGGGACCAAGACTTAAAATCAAGCAAGGTTTTTGTATGGTTATATAACAAAGAGTTAGGTATAAACAGGCAAATAGACTTTAAAGAGATTAATTCAATGGATTATGAAACATTGACAGAAATGTTTACATTACCTACTAATATTCAATCAAAAACTTATCCAATTGAAGTTTCTATTTATGATGATAGTGATTATGCAGACAATGATCTTTATGAAAACGACGAAAAAGACGAAGCAGTCTATAATGCTTATTTGAAAGTTGATTGTTCAGCACAAACAACACAGGTAAAACCAACAATCACAGCTGTTTTAGAATCTGATGCACAAGTAGGACAAGACCTTGTTGTTAAAATTACTGCAGCAAACCCATTAGCATCAACACAGTTTATAGTAACTCTTGACGATTATTCATCTTGGTCTGAATTCGCAACTGTTGATGAGTCAATATTAACAATTGCAAAAGATCAATCAAAGTCTACAACAGCGACATTAAAACCAACAAAAGAAGGTTCGCAATCTTTTACAATAAAAGTTGCATACAATGGACAAGTTGTAGAACAACCAGTTCAAGTTAATATCGCTGCAAGACAAGGAGTTTTTGCAGGCTTGACAGGAGCATTTTCTGGAACAGGCGCAAACGTAACAACTTACCTACTAATCGGAATTGTAATCTTGGTGGTTGTAATTATAATTGTTCTGATTGTAAAATTAGCATCTGGCTCACGAAGAGAAGAAGAATACTAAGTTTTATTAATTCTTTTTAACTTAATTTTTAATGCATAAGCATAACAAGAAACTTTTTAGTTTAAGCATAAGATACCTCTTAATTGTTTTTGCAGGCCTTGGTAATCTCATGTTATTCTATAAACTTTTTACATTGCCGACTCTAAAAATCTCTTCTTTCATAATCAGTCTATTTGTACACATAAAAGTGATTAGCAACTTTATCATCTTAAACAGTACATTGATCGAACTTGTTCCTGCTTGTATTGCTGGCTCTGCTTATTATCTCTTATTTATTTTGATTATGTCCACAGCAGACATAAAAATCTTAAAGAGAATCACAATGGTTTTCGTGGCAAGTTTAATATTTCTTCTAATTAATTCATTTAGAATTGCATTATTCACATTAATAAATCAAAGCAACTTCTTTTCACAAGCGCATATGTTTTCTTGGTATTTTTTATCAACAATTCTTATTGTTTTGACTTGGTTCTTCCTTGCAAAGACCTACAAAATAAAATCAATTCCAATATATTCCGATGTCCTTTTTTTGTATTCTTTAACTAGAAAAAGCTCAAAAAAGACTGAAAAAACCAAGAGAAGCAAATAAGATTATAATGCCTGCAATAATTACTCCAAGAGAAATTGCTAAGAAGCTTTTCCATCTTTCTAATCCAAGCAACCAGGCTAAAATTGTCCCAGTCCACGCCCCAGTTCCAGGCAAAGGGATAGCGACGAATAAAGCCAGAGCAATAAAACCAAGTCTTGCAAATCTTTTTTCAAACTTATCTATCTTTTTTTGCAATCTCTTAAGATAACACTCAAAGAATTTCCTATAAAATTTAAGTTTCAAAAGACGCATGTGCAAAAAGTCTAAGAATAAAAATATAACTAAAATCATCAAGACATTTAGTATTAAAACAATCAAAAACCAAGGCCATACAGATAAGGAATGTTTAAGACAATAATCTACAACAAGAGGCAAACCCCCCCGGAGCTCAGTAATAGGGAGGATTGTAAGTAGCAAACCAAGAAGCAATTCAAAGTCCATTAAATTTCCACGCTATTTACTTGTGCTATAACACCGACGATAAATCTCTCAATCGTTTCTCTGTTTTGGCAATCCCCCACATTCAAAACATAACAATTTTCTTTTTCTCCTTTTGTAATTGAAGGAAAATCCGACTTTTGAATGATGAAAACAGTTGTATCCTCTCTTGCAGAACTACAAGTAACATAAGGGTATCCCAATTCATTTGCTGTTGTTTGATTTGTAACACCTGAACTAATTTTATTAACCCATGGGAAAACCTTTAAGAATTTTCCTAATTCAATCTGCGCCATCGTCGCTTCTTGGCAATTTCCTGCTTCAGGGTCAAGGCTCACAAGAATATTTTTCCCAACACTTATCTCGGATCCAATAGGTATCTCATTTTTTCGAGGGTCATCTCTCAACCAGAAATTATAAATATATTTCAACTCTCCTAGATAAACCACCGGATAACGCCCATGCCACAATTCAATATCTCCCTGGTCTTCTTTATAGAACTCAATTCCAGCATATTTAAAATGGTCTAAGCTTTGTACAAAAAGATAAGTTCCAACACTAACAATAATCAAAAAGAGAAAAATCCCAAAGAACCAAGCAACTTGTTTGTTCTCCTTTTCTTCTTTTGTTAATCTCTTTTTCTTATTTTTTTTAACTTTCTTTTTCACCATTTTTATCAGAT
>CAZYXM010000033.1:0-6969 GCA_964651205.1 Candidatus Woesearchaeota archaeon | reverse complement strand
CCAGATTATGTAATCGTTGGTGAAGTAAGGGGCAAGGAAGCAAGTGTTTTGTTTCAGGGTATGGCCTCGGGTCATGCATCTCTCGGGACAATTCACGCTGATTCTGTTGAAACTGTTATTAGAAGATTGGAAACCCCCCCGATAGAACTTTCTCCGTCATTGGTTAATGAGTTGGATGCTGTTGCTATTATGAGTCATGCTATTGTGGGTGGACAAGAAAAAAGAAAACTAAGAGAAGTTCAGGAAGTGATTAATGTTACAGCAGCAGGGGAGGCAACAACAAATACTGCAATGATGTGGGACCCTGGACAAGATAGATTCTTCTTCTCTAAAAAAATTGTAACTTTTGATAAAATCCAAAAAAGAAATGGAGTGTCTGTTGCTCAATTGGAAAAAGAACTTCAGGCAAGGGCGAAATTAATTTATGAGTTGTATAGAAGGAAAATTGTTAGTTTTGACGAAGTTTCTAGGATAATTACTGATTATTATAAGAATCCGGGAGAGGTTCTGGGAAGGTTTGGGGTCAAATAGCTTTATAAATACCCAAGATTGTATATAAAAGATGAAAAAAGGGTTGAGTGAGATTGTTGCGACAGTTTTAATGTTAGTAATTGTTATTGCTATGATAGGGGTGGTGTGGGTTTGGGTGGTTCCTTTGTTTAGAGAAAACTTACAGTCATCTCAACTTTGTCAGGAAACTGGATTAAGTATTGGTTCTTCATCAGGATATACTTGTTATGATTCTGAAAAAGAGATGATGCTTGTGCAAGTTAAAAAGAGTTCTAATAATGTTTCTATTGATACTCTTAAGTTATCATTAACTATTGACGGGAATTCTATTAGTTTTGAAAAGAAAGAGGATATAAATGTAAACTCTGCTAAAACTTATTATTTGAATAACTCTGGAAATGATGCCCCGCAAAAAGTGAATCTTGCTCCTATTTTACAGATTGGAGATAGCACAGAAGAGTGTGGAATTGTTTCTTCTGTTGATGTTTTGTCTTGTACTATCAGTAGTGATATTGATGAAACTAAAGTTATTCAGGTTACAAATAGGGGTAGTGGTTCTGGTGGGGACTCTGGTGACTCTGGGGGGGATGAAACTCCTATTGGATTGACTGAGTGTGGAGTTTTGGACAAAGCTGGGAAAACTTATGAATTGCAATCTTTTACGATTAGGGATCCTGGAAATTGTCTCGAGATAAAAGCAGACAACATTGTTTTGGATGGAAATCATAAGGAATTAGTTGGCGCAGGACCAGGGTACGGGGTTTATGCAAATGGAAGAAATAATGTAACTATTAAAAATTTAAATCTCTCTAACTTTTATAATGGTATTCGGTTTGAGTCTACTGAAAATTCTCATATTGGAGGAGTAAGCATAAATTCAAGTAATGTGGCAGGAATCTTTTTGGAATCTTCTAATTCAAACTTCATAGAGAACCTAGTTTTAGAGGATAATTTCTACGGAATTGAATTAGAATCCTCAAATTCAAATACCTTCACAAATATTGTTGCTAGTTCAAATGCTGGAGATGGTGTTTATTTGTTTAATTCAGATTCAAATACCTTCACAAATATTGTTGCTAGTTCAAATAATGAAGATGGAATCTATATTGATGGGAATTCTATTGAATTAATAGATGTAACCGCAAGTAATAATGGTTGGAGGGGGGTATATTCTGCTGGAGATTCAAATACCTTCAAAAATATTGTTGCTAGTTCAAATAATGAAGATGGTGTTTATTTGTTTAATTCAGATTCAAATACCTTCACAAATATATTTGCGAATGATAATTTGGAAAATGGAATTACAATCTTTAACTCTAGTAATTATTCATTGGCAATTGTGAATGCTAATAGGAATAACTATCATGGAATTAACTTGGTTTCATCAAGTGGGGTCTGGATTTCTGATGGGCAGAGTGGGCTGGAGGTTGAGTTTCTTTTATGTGATAATGGTGCTGATTCGGTAGAGCTTTATGATTTATTTTGTGATAGTGTGCAAGGTCTTAATGTTAATGTTGTTGCAGATACTGTGAGTGTTGCTTGTGGGCCTTTGAGTAAGTATCATTGTTAGATAATCCACGCAAAACATTAATAAACAATAATTCTGTAGTATAGTCATGAAAGGGGATGTAGAAGTTATTGTGCATTTGGTTGGTTCTATGGACAAGGCTCTTGAGAGCCTTGTAAAAGCAAAACAGAGAAGTAATACAAAAGAGTTTAATGAATCAAAGGCACTTGTCCTTGATTTACAGAGAAGAATTTCTGAGGAGCTGAGAAAATGACAATTGAAGATGCAAGAGGGAATGTCCAGCAAGAAAAGAAAATTCTGGGAGACATACAAAATATTTTAACTCAGTTAAATAATGCTGATGTTGCAGAGAAAAGATTTTATTATTCTACACTGAATTCTTTGTTTGCACAAATTGGAATGTTGAACAACGCGCTTCCTAACTTGATTGGAGAAGAGTCACCAATAAAAAAATTAAGCCAGATACAAGAAAAGAAGAAGGGTATGGCCAAGGTTAGTTATCAATCTCAGTCCAGCGGGGAAGGAAGTTCAGTAGTTCTGAATAAAAAAGAAAAAGAAAAATTTGCAAAAGAACTTAGTATTTCTGAGTTTAATATGAAAAAGACAAAAATAAAACCAGAGATTAAGAAGTCTTGGCTTGGGTTGTCAAAGATTTCTAATAAACTTTTTCTTTCTGTTTCTGAAAAACTTGCCCCTAATTTTTCTGATTTGAAAAAAGATTTGAAAGAGGCGAATATTTCTTATTTGTTGACAAGTTATCTTTCAATGGCCCTATTTGTTAGTTTGTCATTGTTTATTCTTGGAATTCTTTTAACTGTTGTTTTGTTTGTTCTTACTTCTTCACTTGTCTGGATTTGGATTCCTTTTTTTCTTTTGTTTCTTTCTATAATTGGATTTTATATATACCCCTCAATAGAAAAGGGGTCTGTTGAAAAAAAGATTAATGAGGAATTGCCTTTTGCTGCGATTTACATGGCTGCGATTGCTGGTTCAAATATAGAACCGACGAGAATTTTCAAGATTATTTCTAATTCTCCAGAGTATCCAACAGTTGGAAGAGAGATTAAGAAAGTTATAAATCAAATTGAGATTTATGGTTATGATTTAGTTACATCTTTGAAAAATGTTGCGAAAATGACTTCAAATAAAAAACTAGCAGAACTTTTTGGGGGCATGGCTACAAATGTTTTAACAGGGGGTTCTTTAAGAAATTATCTTGACAAGAGGGCGGAAAATTTATTGATGGATTATAGGTTGGAGAGAAACAAGTATATTTCTGTTGCTGAAACTTTTATGGATGTCTACATCAGCATTTTGATAACCGCACCTTTGATTTTGATGATGTTGTTTGTTATTATGAATTTGACTGGGCTTGGGATTAGTTTGTCTCTTCCTGCTCTGAGTCTTTTGTCAATAGGGATAGTTATATTAGTTAATATTGTCTTTTTAATTGTGCTTCAAATTAAACAACCAAGGATATGATGAAATTTGCAAATAAAAAATTGATTGGAATTGTGGCAGGGTTAATTGTAATTGCTTTGAGTTTTGTTTTTTTAAGTAGTGAGGAGCATATTGAGCTGAGGTATTTTTTGATTGTTATTGTCCTGGTTTTAATGGTTCTTCCTTTTGTTATTTCTTATGCCTTGAAGTCGAGTAAGCAAAAAGAGAAAGAAGAAAAGTTTCTTGAGTTTATCAGGGATTTAGTAGAGAATGTTAAATCTGGAACCCCTGTTAGTAAGGGTATTTTGAATTTGAGGCATAGAAGTTATGGGGCTTTGTCTGAAAATGTTGTTAAACTTGGCAATCAGATTGCATTGGGAATTACATTAACAAAAGCATTAGAGAATTTTGCATACGATACAAGAAGCGGAATGATCAAAAGGTCTGTGGGTTTAATTTCAGAGGCTGAAAGGTCTGGGGGAGAGATTGATGTTATTCTTGAGTCTGTTTCTAAATCTGTTAGCCAGACAGAAGTTTTGAAAAAAGAAAGAAAAGCATCGATTTTTAATTTAGTTGTGCAAGGTTATATTATCTTTGTTGTTTTTATTATTATTGTCGTGGTCTTGCAGTTTTATATTTTACCGATGACCGAGGGGATGGGTGGGAGCGGGGTGGATGGTCTGGCCTTGAAGATTAAACCAGTTTCATCAGAAGATTTTGCAATGCCTTTGATGGTTTTATTATTGGTCCAAGCTTTTTTCGCAGGGCTTGTGATTGGAAAAATTTCAGAAGGCACTGTTAAAGATGGGATTAAACACTCGTTTGTTTTAGTAGCAATTTCTTTGTTGATTAATAGCGCTGCAAGGTTTATTTTGACGTGATAAAAAGTTATATAAATGAGATTTGTATTCTAAAGTTATGAAAAGAGGTAAAAGGGGAATTTCTTCGCATGTGGAGGTTATTATCTCGTTTGTATTATTTGTGAGTTTTGTTTTGTTTTTGTTAGTTTTTATAAGACCATATGAAACAGATGTTTTGTCTGATTCTATTTTACTGAATTTAAAGAATTCTGTTGAAGAAGCAGTCACTATTAATTTTACAAAAGTTTTAGTTAATTCAGAAGGGGGGGGGTGTGACCCCAATGTTTCTTCAGAACCAATTTTAATAATACAAGAAGAAAAACAAGGATATTTCTATGCTTTATATTCTTCTGAGTTTTCTTCTGTGAATACGTCGGGTTGCACAAATCATAGATTAGGGAATATTGTAAGAGAGAAAGTTGTTTCAAATCAATCCTTGTATGATCTGAGAGATAGTTATTATTCTGATTATGATTCATTAAAAGAGGAATTAAATTTTCCAGAAAATGTTGATTTTGGTATTATGGTTGACGGTATTGAGATGAAGAGAGAAGTTCCAGAAGATTTGTCTGTTTTGTCGAGGAGTTTTGCTAGTAAGGTTTTATATTCTAATGGAGATTTAGAAGCTAAAAATATTGTCTATATGATATGGTAAAAAACAAAAGAGCATGGTTGAGGATTATGGAGGCTGTAATTGGAATTATGATTATTACTAGTGTTTTGGTTTTGCTTTATGCACAGAAAACAGGGGACAAGAAAACAGGGGAGTATATTTATGATTTGCAGTCAAAGGTTTTAATTGATATTGGAACTAATCCTGATTTAAGAGATGCTGTTCTAGGAACAGTTCAAGAAGATTTAAATTATACCATTGTTAATGATTCTATTGATGAGAGTTTGCCTGATAATCTTGGATTTAAGTTGAAGATTTGTAATATTGGCACTCCATGCCCGTCAGGGGTTTATCCAAATGGGGATGTTTATGTTGAAGAAAGAGTTATTAGTAGTAACCTTGAGATATATGCTCCAAAGCTGGTTAGGTTATTTATTTGGGAAGCTTGAGATTTTTAATGCATTTTCGATTATTCTTGAGATGGGGGTTTTTGTTTTTTCCCTGATTTTTATTAGGTGTTTTAATTTTTAAGAAACTGAAGCACAAAAAGAAATAATTATTTGTTCAAAGAAACTTATTCTTTTTATGTAGGTAGGTCCATTTAACCTAAAAATGTACTGAAAACTATTTAAATGCTGAGATTCTTGTATAATTTAATTAAAAAGGGGAAGGTTTTTATTTTTAAAAAGAGCAACCTCTATGACAAAAAAGATGAATCAAAGAGAGAAGAATAATAGAAAGACGTTGGCATCCAAAATTATTTATAGGTTGTCTTTTTTATTGGTTCCGATTATTTTTATAAGTTTTGTTGGCGCTGTTCTTCCAACAATAAACTCTGTTTCCTTAGATACTCCCTTAACTAATTTATCTAATCTCGTAGGGTTTTGTAATGCGAATATTTCTGATTCATCCTCTCTTTTTATTGGATATAATCTGTATGAAAATGATTCTCTTGTTGAGAGTAATTTAACTCTCTTTTCAGGAGTAGAATCTAACTTAAGGTCTAGTGATGATTATGCTGTTGGTGTCGCAGATGCGAGTTTAACAGAAAATTATGTTGTATTTACAGGTTCAGTAGGCTTACAGGTTTTAGATAAAGAGACTCTTGATGTAGTAGACACGCAGGCAGATACTTTTTTTGGATTTAGTTCTGTTGGGGCCACCATGCCCTATAATGGTACAGATCTCCTTTTTGTAGGTGCAGGCGGAAGAATGTTTAAGTACGAACCAAGCACACAGACAGTCTAACAGCAGAATAATCTAACCACCGGAGATACCTATGCTATAAAAAAAATAGACTCTAATGCAGATTATTTTATTGTGTCAGGCAGGCATAGGCTTTCTTTTATAAATAAAACCAATCTGAATGAGGAGATGGTTAAAACCCCCTTTGGTGGGGGCGGGAATGATTTTAAGGCAATTTTTGATGATGATAATGATGATGTAATTATCGTTGGAGTGAACAATATTTCTAGATTAACTGCGGCTAGCACCTGGGCTACAAAAGTAAACACTACTTCTTGCCCGGGGTGTTATAATGATGTGGCTATCAATTATAGAACTAATTTAATCTATACAGGAAATGACAGCCATATCCTTGTATTTAACCAGGATGGATTAACATTAAACACTACATTTCCAACCACGGGAGCAGTTACAAGAATTATGACTGATGGCTATTATATTTACTCTTATGAAGATAGTGTGGGCATGAGAGTTTATAATTCCAGTGGGAGTGAAATTTGGAATTCTGGTACTGAAGGCACTACTTATGGTTTTACACTAAGTGAGGACTTAAACTATATCTATTATTCTGCAAATAATTATCGTTTTTTCAAGAACAAAGCTCTAAATTTAGCAAATCAAAATGAAGATGTATCTCTCTTAACGACACATATTGGAACCACTGGAAACAATATTACTATTGAGTGTTATGCACAAAATTTGATTACAGGTGAGATAGCTCTAGAGAATAGTTCAACAGAAGAGGTATATGATCTGCTTATCGCATTAAATTA
>CAZYXM010000032.1:0-7192 GCA_964651205.1 Candidatus Woesearchaeota archaeon | reverse complement strand
AATTTTTCTCTATGAGTTGTGTTTATTAATCTAAGATGCACAAAGTTTATAAGGTATATTTTACAATAAAAAGAATGAAGATGGTGAAAGGAAATCACAAATTCTCAGTGGTAGTTTTATTAGTTTTATTGTCCTTAGTTTGTTTTGTTTTTGCAGCACTTGATAATGCTCCTGCGGGATTAACATTTACAAATAATGCTTCGCCTATGTATGATGAAGGTAACTTTTCATTTAACTGGACTCATGATGTAAGCACCGGTGACGGGGTTGCGAATTATACAATTTTTATTTATGCAGATGGTGTTTTGTATAACTACGCTGCTACTAATAATAGTGATTTAGGGTATAGCTTTAATAATTGGACAGAAGCTAATTATACTTTTTTCATTACAGCAACAAATGTAACCGTTGTAAATTATACAGTTGGAGGAGGAACAATAAATGCAACTTCAAATATTTCAATGACTGTTGATAGGACTGCCCCCGTAATTGGTGTTACCACATATGTTAATGGCACATCTAAGAAAAACACACAGGATATAACAATAAATGTTTCTGTTAGTGATGCAAGTTCTGGCCTGACTGGAAGTGTCTGCCTTGTTAATGTGGGGGGCGGAGCAAATACATCTCTTGCTGTTTCAAGTGGTTGGTGTAATAGCACAAATATTAATCTAACAGGATTAGCAGAGGGTAATCAAACATTAAGTGTTTACGTAAACGACACTATTGGAAATTTAGGATTGAATAATTCTTTTGTCGTAAATGTAGATACAACTGCGCCCAATGTTTCTTTTAGTTGTAGTCCCCAAACTGCAACTCAAAATGGACTGACTACTTGTTCCTGTTCTGGGGCGGACACCATTTCAGGGTTTAATTCTTCTTCATTGAGTTATACTTCAAGCCCTTCGACTGCAGATACTGGGACATATAGTATTACTTGTACTGGTTCTGACAATGCGGGGAATCTAGGCGCAGGTTCTGCAACCTATTATGTTCAAGGTGTAGCAAGCTCTGGATCTCCTGGCGGTGGCGGTTCTGCTTTATCTTCTTTTTGGACTGGAACAAGATTGATTAGTGATGAAGCATTTAAAGAGGGAACTAACCTTAAATTAGCTGCTAAGAAGAGAGCAAGATTTAATGTAAATGGGAAAGCACATTATATTGGTGTTATTGAATTAACAAGTACTAAGGCTGTAATAAACATTTCTTCTAATCCGGTACAGGCGGAATTGGAGGTTGGGGAAGATGCAAAAATTGATGTCACTTCAGATGGTTATTATGATGTCCTTCTTGTTTTGAGATCCATTGATGGAAGCGAGGCGAATGTTAGTCTTAGTTCTATTCACGAGGTGGTTCCTGCCGAGGAAGATGAAAATGGTGTTATTAATAAAGATGGCGAGGCTAATAATGGGGATGGGGGCGAATCTTATTTAGGTAGTTGAGATTTATATAATAAAAATAAGGTGGTGTTTTGGATGATAGTAGTTATTATCTTAGTAGTGATTCTTGGTGGCGGGGTCTGGTGGAAGAAGAAAAAATAGTTTTACAAATATTTATTAACTTCTAAATTTTTTAAGACTTATGATAGAAATAGATGGAAAAAAGATTTATTTTGTAGATTTGCATTTACATTCGCGTTTTAGTCGGGCGTGTTCTAAGGATTTAAATTTGGGAACATTAGAAAAGTGGGGGAGGGTTAAGGGGTTGGATGTGATTGGGACTGGAGATTTCACACATGAAGGATGGCTAACAGAGTTGAAGGAGAGTCTAATTGAAAAAGAGGGGATTTTCTATTCTAAATCGGGATTTAAATTCATTTTAACAGGGGAGATAAGTTTAATTTATACACGGGGAAGGGGAAGAAGGGTTCATCTTGTTTTACTTGCTCCGAGTTTTGAAACTGTTGATAAGATTAATTTATGGCTTGATACAAAAGGGAGGAGAGATTATGATGGCAGGCCGATTTTTAAAATTTCGTGTGAAGATTTTGCTGCTAAGATGTTCGCAATCGACGAGAAAATAGAGGTTATTCCAGCACATGTTTGGACACCTTATTTTGGAGTTTTTGGTTCTAAATCTGGTTTTGATTCTCTAAAAGAGGCTTTTGGCCCGCAGCTAGATAAGGTACATGCAATTGAAACTGGTATTTCGAGTACACCAGCGATGAATTTGAAATTAAGAGAACTGCAAGACAAGACAATTGTAAGTTTTTCAGATTCACATAGTTTCTGGCCTTGGAGGCTCGGGAGAGAATGTACAATTTTTAATTCAATTGAAAGTTATGGCGGGATTTTAAAAGAGATAAGAGAAAATGAGATTTATGGGACTATTGAGGTTAATCCAGCATATGGGAAATATCATTGGGATGGACATGCGGGTTGTGATTTTTCTTGTTCACCTGAAGAGACTAAAAAACTAAATGGAATTTGTCCTAAATGTGAAAAGAAATTGTTAGTTGGTGTTGAAAATCGTGTTGAAGAATTAGCAGATGTAGAAGACAAGAGAGAAAGTAAAAAAGTGTTTGATGTTTTGCCACTGCATGAAGTTTTGGCATTGTCTTACGGAAAGGGGATGAATACTAAATCTGTCTGGGATTTTTATGATAAGCTTATTCAGGAATTTGAAAATGAGTTTAATGTTTTGCTTGTGGTTGAAGAAGGAGATTTATTGAAAATTGTAGATGAGAAAACGGCAAGTTTGATAATAAAAAATAGGCAAGGTAAGATTAAAGTTAAGCCGGGCTATGATGGGGTTTATGGTAAGGCAATGTTGGATGAGCAGAAGAAGTTGTTTTGAGTACATCTAAATTAATAAATAAGCATGTTAGGAGAGAAGATAATCTTCTAAGAATGACCTATGCTCTAACATTATTTGTGGGGTTTGGTATCTTGCAGAGATCTTGTAATGCCTTGTATTGTCATGAAGTATCTTAAAGAGGCCAGGGAACAGTAAAAGTCTACGTCCTTTTAAATTCTTTTGGAGCATCGCGGATTTTTATGAATTTATAGTGTGCTGATTTTGTATCTGAGCCACAAGATTTACACTTTTCTGCGAGGTTATATCCTTTGCATTTTAAACATTTTTTTAGTCTTGGCATTTTAATTTTCTAGGATTTTATATTCTGAGTATTCTTGTAAAAGATTTCTTTTGTTTAATAATCTTGATAAAATCTCTGCTTCAAATTTTGCGTCTTCTAACGCTGTATGTATTGTTCTTTTATCTTCTAATCCTACAAGATTTGCAGCATTTCCTAATCCCATATCGCTCTGGCCATTGTTACTTAGAAGAAGCTTGTTATTTTTTTGATAATAAATTGTTTGTGCGACTGTTTGTAGTTCTATGAATCTCCAATGAGGTTTTGGAAGCTTGTATTTTCTGCATTTGTCATTTAGGAACTCTAGATCCATAGAATTTTGACATACAAAAACTTTTTCCTTTATCTTAGATACCCATTCAAAAAAGTTTTTTAAGAGTTGTTTTTCACTTTGCTTGTTTTTGTCTCTTAGTTCTTCTTCGGTTTTTCCAAAGATTTCTTCGGGTTTTTTCATTGCAAAATTTCCTTCCAAGACGAATTCATATTCGTCTTCTAATCTCGCTTCTTGTAAAAATATATTTTGGGGATTTTCAAATTCAATTGCACCTACTTGCCAAATCCCACATTTTCTAACGTCTGTTCCAGACATCTCTAAGTCTACAACTATCATTTTTTATCTTCTGCAGAAAACTCGCAAGAGTTTTCTTTTGCTTTTTTTTCTAAGGTCTCAATTATTTCGTCTATTTTGTGGTTTCCTGTTTTGTAGTCATCTGCCTTGAGAGTGACTTGTAATTTTCCTGCTGCCAGATATGTGATTGTTACCTTTTCATCTTTGAGGTCTAGAATTTTTCTTATCTTATTTAAACCGTCTGAAGCAAGACATTTGAGTTTAATTATCTTTTTTATTTCTATCCCTCTTCTTTTTTTCTGGGTTAATTTTCTTATCTGTTCGTGAACTTCTTCTGGAAAGTATTTATCAATTAATTTTTCGTCTTCCTTAGAACCAAGTAACATTTCTGATAAGGAACTGTAATCAGCTAGAATCTTCTTTTCAACCTCCGGTGCCTTTTCTTTCAATAGCGACCTTATTGCAGATTTTGCTGTTTGTTCTTGTTTGAACTTGTCCATTACTTCTTTTTTCTCTTTTGAAGAAACCCTTCGTAATGAGAGAGCTATGTGGTTTTGCGAGATTCTTAAGACCTTGCAGACTATTTTTTTATTAGGGATAACATAATCCCTTAAATTTCTGATTCTTCCTGCTGCAATTTCTGATGTCGTGATTGCCCCTGCTTTTCCATCAGGTAAACTAACAAAGACCGTTGTTCCTTCTATTTTGTTAACAGTACATAATACTAGGTCGTCTTCTTCCATTTTTTTAAGAGGGTCTGGTTATTTAAATTTAATTAAGAATCTATTAAAACTTCTTCTACACGAGCACGAATTTTTGCATTTCCTCCGCTTGGTAATGCTATTAAACCATCACATTCTGTGCAGTGTACTTTTGTCGAAGCTTTTCCAAAGATGACCTGTGAATTTTTACATTTCCCACATTTCACACGAACAAATTTGCTTTTTTCTTTGTTTGTCATAAATCTGATTATTTGTTTGGGTTTTTAAGCTTATTGATTAGAAATTTTGACAACCTCAATCTCCAGGTTTTTCCTTAATTCTTCTAAGAATTTCTTTTCATCTTCTTTGTTAATCAAACAACCAGCTGCTTTTTGATGGCCACCAACTTCTGCTTCAAGATTCATTACTGTTTTTTCAAGGACTCGTTTTAAGTTCTTTTCACTTTGGCCTGTAATCCTTGCAGAAACTTTTATCTTGTTTTCATTGTATGCCATGCCAATTAAGACTGTTCCCTGGTCATAGACTTTTGAAGAGGATAACATTGAACAAACAGTACCTATGACTGCGTCCTTTATTTTTTCTTTTGCATTTAAAATTACAAATCCATTTCCTTGTATTTTTTCTATATTCTCTGCGGCCCTTAATGCTGTGATTAATTCTTGTTTATACTTAATGTAAATTTCTTGGGCTTTTTCTTTGGCAGATTCATTTTGAAGACAGAAAGCGAGAGCAACACCATAGTGTCCAAGTTTAGAACACGCATTTATCAGAACTGAAAGTTCTCGGACATCTTCTCTTCTATTAAAAAATTTCATGAGATAAATGTTTCCGATTATTTCTTCTGGATTTCTTTGCGAGGTTCTTTTTAGCATTATTGCTGTTATTAAACTAGAGACTTCTTTTTCATTTAATTCTGAAAGTGTTTTTTCTGGAGAGATTGAAGTTTCCCTTAATAATTCTAGAACGCCAACAGACGAACCTGTTACGCCGGGGATGTAAAAGGACGTGGAATATTCTAATGAGCGTCTTAGTGGTCTTGTCGAAGAGAATATCATCAAGCTTTTTATTATCTCTAACTCTGGGACTTCTGAGACTATTTTCTGATATGACTTTGTAAGTTCTGCTTCGTGTCTGTCGCCAATCATGCCGATGATTGCAAGTTTCGCGAGGTCTTTATTTTTTGGAGAGATTGCTTTTGAGAATAAGTATGTTAGGGCGGCCCCGCATAAGTTCTCTTTTTTGAATAAGTGGGGGTTGGAGATGAATACATTTTCTGGGATTTTGTCTATAGAGATTTCGTGATGGTCTATGACAAAGATTGGTTGTTTTAATTTTCTGAATTGGTCTAATGAACTAGAAGCGAGATCTGTGAAAAAAAGAATCTCTTTATTGTTTCTTTTTAATTCTTGTTTTAAGATTTCTTTATCAAGACCCTTTACAATTTTTACTGTGAAAGGTCTGTTTAATCTCTGGAGAGTTTTTGTGAGAATCGCTGCAGAAGTAATTCCATCTGTGTCATGGTGTGAGATTACCCTGATCTTTGTATCTTCAGGAATTTTCAAAAATTCTTCTGCTAGTCTTTTTAATTCAGTTTCCATCTTTCTCTTTTAAATTGGGGACTATAATTCTTTTTTTGCAAAATACTTTCTTAATTTGTTCAGTTTTGTCTGTGCTTTTTGTAGTTTGTGTTTTGCTTTTCTGTCTGTGATATTTTTTTTTAAGTGTGTCTTAATTCCTTCAAATTTCTTTGTTGCATTTTTTAATTCTGAATTTGATTCAATTCCAAGTTCTTTTAGATATTCTGCGAGCTTTTTCCCATATACTTTTGTTGTTGGGATTCCATATTGGTCTCTTAATATTAAGCCGATTTGTGCTGGTTGTTTTCCTTGCTCTGCTAATTGTGAAATTATCTTCTTTAGTTCATCTTCAGACATTTTTAACCAAACTGGTTTTTTGAGGACATTACTTTCTTGTTTCTTTGTTTTACTTTTTGGGGCCATGAGGTATGGAAAGAAAATCGCTTTTTAAAGATTGTTGTTTGGGTTTTTTATGATAAAGTGGTAAGTGCAAAATCTTAAAAATACATTGTTTGTGGTGTATTTGTACTAGCCCTGTAGTCTAGTGGTCAAGGATACAGCCCTTTGAAGGCTGTGACCCCGGTTCGAATCCGGGCGGGGCTATTTTTTGGTTAAGGGGGAGATGAGAAAATGGAAAGGAAGTTAGAATCAGTAGAGAATGAAGGGTGCAAGATTTATCTTGCTAGGTATGGCTATACTGCGGGGCATGAGAGAATGGGGCGAATGTTAGATTCTAGACAATTCATTATTTCTTCTGGAGAATCTCCACGGGGGGCTTTCGAAAGTCTTTTTCCAAGGTATCATATTAATTCATATCTTGGGGTTTCCTTGTGGGGGTTTTGGGATGGTCTAAGCTTTTTTTCTAGACATCCAATGAGTGGGCTGACAATAGAAGGAGATTTTGGGGGGACAGGAAATCTGAAATCGTTATATCTTACAAAGATTTCCGGAGCGTTGAGAAAACCAATTAGAAGAGAAAAAGAGTATCTTCAAGAGGAAGCCAATATAATTTTAGAGAAAATTCTTCCAAGACTAAATATCCTGGGTGGGTGGGGGTTGGTGGGGGAATTGGGATTGGCGTTTAGAAATCTTGAGTTAGCCGATTAATGTTTATATCTGCCCCTTGATTCAACTTTTTTCAATTGTTCAAGTGTTTTCTCTGCGTCTTTTGAATTGTAATTGTTCTGGATTATTTTTACGTCGTATGTAATCATCTTGATTGCGACAATTT
>CAZYXM010000031.1:0-7323 GCA_964651205.1 Candidatus Woesearchaeota archaeon | reverse complement strand
TGTTGTGTTGTGGTCTGCTTTGGCAGTTGTTCTTGTTCTTTTGTTAATTTGGCTTGTGTTTTTTTATGCTCCAGAATGTTCAGACAAAGCTTGTTTTGATTATAATCTTGAAAAGTGTTCTAGAGCGATTTTTATTTCAGCAGAAAATATGACTTTCCAGTATAAAATCCTTGGAAGAGTAAAAGACACTTGTGTTGTTAATGTTAAACTTTTAGATGCAGAATTGCCTAGAGATGATAAAGAAGTATTGGTTGGAAAAGATATGAGGTGTTCAATTCCTCAAGGCGTTGTTATCCTTCCCGAGTCAAGTATTCAGTATTGCACTGGGTTGTTAAAAGAGCAATTACAAGAAAGGATTATCACAAGGTTGCACGAATATATTGCACAAAATATCAATATAATCAATTCGGGGGTTTAAATGAAAAGGAAAGCTAAACGAGTTAGAAAATTCTCAAAAGTTTTTTTGGATAAAGTTAAAATGCTGGCTATTTTGTTATTCATTCTTGCTCTGTTTTTACTCGATGTTAATCTGAATGTGATTTCTTTTTATGGTTCTGAGATGGTTTCACCTGTGAAAGAAGGATTGACAATAAAATCCACTTCTTTGTTTTGGTTTGGTTTTATTGTTATGAGTATAAGTTTTTTTATTGTTTCAATTAGGTCAATGTATAAAAAAATTAGAGTCAATAAATTGGATTTGTTTTTTGCTTTATTGGGCGTGGTGGGGTGGGGGGTGATTCTATCCGGAGGCCTATTAATAATCGCAGGGGTGGGGGGTTTTGGTATTCCCTTTTTCCATCTCGTTCTTCCGAGAATAAATTATTATCATTTTGGCATAACTCTTGAGATTTTGACAATTGCTTATTTTGCTTTGACTAAATAGGATACCCCGGTATTTTTAGGGGTTTAGGGAGAATATAGTGGTATACCAAACTACTTATCTTCTTTTTGTTGCTGGAACATTCTCTTTCTTTTTTCATCGATAAATTCTAGTATGGTCCTTGCCTTGTCTGGGCTGTCTCTAGCAGTATTAAGAACATAAAGTATTTTTCTTATAATATCATCGTATGTTTCTCTCTTATGTTCTCGGAGTTTCTCTAATCTTTCTTTTGTTTCTTTCTCTAGTTTCAGGGTTGTTACGTCTTGTTTTTGTTTTGACATTTTCGTCCCCATATTTTGGTGATAAGAGGTATACTAAAGTATACTATTTAAATGTTTTCGTCATTCTCCAATTACAACAAAGCATAAGGTTTATAAAGGGTGGTGGGGTTTTATTATTAATTAAATAAAATGATATCTAAAATGAAAACAAACGCATTTTTGGTTTCTTTGATAGCAGTTCTTGCTGTATTCTTAGTAAGTACCGTTGCAGCCGCAAATTTAGCTACTATTGACAGTGTTCAATTTAATGATATTGAACTTGTTTCTGGTAATGTTAATATTGCAGGTTTTGCTGGAGAAACAGTTCCTGTAAGGGTAACTTTCACAGCAGATGCAGATTCTGAAGATGTTAAGGTTAGAGTTGAGATGTATGGTGGAAGAAAAGATGTTTCTGAATCCACATCAAGATTCAATGTTGTAGCAGGTAATGTATACACAAAGTTACTTAGCTTAGAGCTTCCTTCTGATTTGAAGGATGTAACAAGAGACCTTACATTGAAAGTAAGAATCTATGATGCTAACAATAGCAATACTGATTCAGAAACAGAATATGTTGTTAAGATGCAAAGAGAATCATACCAATTAGACTTCTTGTCTGTTGACCATGATTTAATTGTTGCAGCTGGCGATACTGTTCCAGTTTCTGTAGTTATAAGAAACACAGGATTCCAAGACTCAGATGATGCTTTTGTTACTGTTACAATACCAGAATTAGGTGTTTCTCAAAAAGGCTATCTTGGAGATTTGGTCTCTGTTGAAGACTGCTCTAATGATTGCGATGATGAGGACTCTGTAGAAAAGATTCTTTTCGTAAGAATTCCTGATTCTGCAAAAGACGGTATCTATGAAGTTGTTGTTACAACTTATGATGCTGACGCAAAAACAGTAGCAAGAAGTACATTGAAAGTTGAAGGCTCTGCCTCAACACAAGTTTTGGCTACTACAAAAAACCAAGATATGAAAGCTGGAGAAACAAAGACATACGACTTGATCCTTGTTAACTCTGGAAGTAAGGTTAAGATTTTCAACTTGAACGCTGTTTCAGGCTCTGACTTGGATGTTTCTGTTCCTTCAACAGTTGTAGTTGGTCCAGAATCAAGCAAGACAGTAGAAGTGGCTGTAAAAGCTACAGACAGTGCAGAAGTTGGAACACATACTTTCACAGTTGATGTTAATGGCGAACAAGTAGTAATGAGTGCTAATGTGACAGGAAGATCTACTGCTTCAAACGCAGTTGTTGCTCTAACTGTTGTATTGGTAATAATCTTTGTTGTACTTTTGATTGTGTTGATTGTTCTCTTGTTAAGAAGAGAAAGACCAGCAGAAGAAGAAGTAGAAACTAGCTACTACTAAACATAAATTGTTTTTTTATTTTGGGAATTTTATTTTTCATTCCCTATTTTTCTTTATTGATTTATACTATTTAGTACACATTTATTTTTAAACCTCTGAAAGTTTATGAAGAGATGTCTAGGGCAAAGAGAAGAGCTGCAAAAGAAAGGAAAGAATTAGGGGCTGAGCGTTCGAATGCCAAGGAATATCCAGAGCAGACAAGGAAATCTTTTGATTTAAAAGAAATGGAGGGGGGACTAGCTAAGAGATTGGGACAAGAGGGGTGGCTTGACCTAAAGAGTGATTTACAATCGAGTTCTGGGGAGGCTCTGCCTGGGGGGGAAGTTAATCCAGCCAAGAAATATTTGGATGATTTAAGATGGTGGTATGAGAGATATTTTTATGAGGATTTACGCGTTATAGATTCACTCCCAAGAGACCCCATGACTGGTCAAGATTGCTTGCAGGAGGAAAAGGATGTGGAAGAATCTGGATATGGTTTTTTTTCTGAAGCTTAATTAAATCTTCAAACTGATAACCTTAGAAATATTTTCTTGCATTGAGATGCCATAGAGTGTTGTTGCTTCTGAGATGAGTGCGTCGTTGTGTGTGACTACAATATACTGGCCTGATAGCATATATTTTTTTATTAAGGCAGCAAGAAGTTCAGAATTGTGTTTATCTAGTGCGGCATCTATTTCATCAAAGATGTAAAAACAATAAGGCCTGTATTCTTGGATTGCGAAGATTAAGGAAAGGGCAATTAATGTTTTTTCCCCACCAGACAAAGAGGTGACATCAAAGTATTTTCCTCTTGCGACCTTTACAAGAATGTTCAAACCACCAGCAAAGGGGTCTTTTTTATTTTCAAGGTCAAGAAAAACTTCTCCTTTTTTTGATAGCTGTGTAAAGTTCCTTGTAAAATATTGATTAACTGCGTCAAGAGTTTTTAAGAAGGATTTTCTTTTTTTCTTGTCTATTTCTTCTATAATTTTTAATATTTTTTCTTTTTCATTATCTATTGTCTGGACTTTTTCTTCTATAAGTCTACATTGTTCTTTTACTTGGTCATAGATTTCAACTGCCCTCATATTAATGCTTCCGAGTTTTGCTAGTCTGATTTCAAGGTTTCTCTGCCTTTCTTGTAATAGTTCTTTTGTTCCGGATAATAATTCTACTTCTTTGAAGGGGCTGAATTCTTCTTGTATTGTTTCTAATTGTGCGTTTATTTGTGCCGCTGTTATGCTATAATTTTGGATTTGGTTTTCATAGTTTTTTATTTCGTGTTGAAATCCTATGGCTGTTGTTTCAACTGCTTTTTGTTGGTCTTGAATCTCTGTTTTTTCTGCAAACATTTTTTCAAATTTATCATACAGCTCTTTTTCCTCTATCTCCTTTTTCTCAGCAAGTTTTTTTTGCTTTTCTAATTTCTCTAAAATCTTTCTTAGTTCTGTTGTTGTGTCTTCTGAATCTCTTTCAAGTATTTTAAAATCTGTTTTGTTCTTTTCTAGCTCTCTTTTTTTCATGGCACTTTCTGAGTCTAAATCAAGATCAACAAAACTTAAATCTTGAAGTTTTAATCTTGTTTCATCGTATTTTTCTTCGATATTTTCTATTTGCGAGAATTCTTTTTTCCTACTAGAAAGCTTTATGTTTATTTCCTTGACTTGATTTTCTGCTTCTTGTATTATTGACGATAGTTTTTTGATTTGCTCTTTTTTGTCTTCTGAGTTTTTTATTTTGTAAATATCTGACTGGATTTCTCTTATCTGGTTTTCTTTTTCTTCTAATGAATGTCTTAATTTGGACAAACTCAGGTGGAGTTGTTCTTTTTCTTCCAGATTTTTTCTTATTTTTTCTCCTGCATTTTTTATTTCTGTGTTGGAGTAGGTTATTACATGGGATATATGTTCTTCTGTTATTTTTGTTTTACACAATGGGCAGGTCCCAGAAGACGGAATGTTTTGCTGGACAATTTTTTCTCTTTTTATTGTTTCATTTAGAATAGCATTTTCTTTTTCTAACTCCAGAATTTTTTCTTCAAGATCAATTAGGCTTTCCCTAGTGTCTTGTGCTTTTTTTTCAATTTCGTTTTGTAGTGATTCTGCTTTTTCAGGCGACTTGACCTGTTTTAAATTTTCAAATAGGTTGTTTATATCTGACTCTATAATATTAATTTCTTTTCTTGATTCAAGTAGTGTCCTCTGCGTTTCTTCTCTTTGGTTTTCTAGTGTTGAAATTTCTGATTTCAATAAATAGAATTTCCTTCTTGATTTTTCTAATGAATCTAATTCTTCCTGGATTTCTGTTGCTTTCTGCTGATTTTTTTTGACTTCAGGGTCTCTGGTTTTTATTTCTTTTATTTCTGTGTCTAGCATTTCGTTTTTTTGCTTGAGATTTTTTATTTTCTCACTATTTTGTTGAAGTCTATTTTCAAAATTTTCTTTTCTTACTTGGAGGGCTGCTAGGTTTGATTTTAAATCTGAGATTTCTGCATGAAGCTTTTCTTGTTTATCAGATGTAGACCTTTGAATTTCCTGATTTATTGTTATTATCTTTTCTTCAAGTTTCTTTATTGTTTTGTTCCTATCTTCGATTTCTCTTTTTACTTTTTGAATCTGAGATTTTTCTTTGCTAATTTTTTCTTGGATTTCTTTTGAGTCTCTTTCCTTCTCCTTTATGTTTTTGCTAAATATCGTTGCTTTGCATCTTTTTATTGTTAATTCAATTTTTTTGTAATTTAATGCATCTTCCCTATCTTTTTCTAAATTTTTTAGATAGTTATTTTTCTCTCTGAGAACTGCAGACACTTCCTTTAGTTTTTCATCTGATTTTTCTAATTCACGTAAAGATTTGTGTTTTCGAGTTTCATAGATTGAGATCCCTGCTACGTCTTCTATTATTTTTCTTCGCTCTTCAGAAGTCATTTTTACTAGCGATGAGATTTCACCTTGTAGGACTATGTTGAATCCGTGGGGGTCTATGCCTGCCTGTGCTAATAGTTCTATTAGCTCTTGCCTTGTTTTTGTCTCGTTGTTTATTTTATATATTGACAAGCCATTTCTTCTTACTAGTCTTTTTATTATTACTTCTTCAGTGTCTAGTGCAAATGTTTTGTCGGCGTTATCAAAAACTAGTTCTACAAATGATTCTTGTGATGCTTTGTATTGTTTGTTTCCAGAGAAAATTAGGTTTGCTGCTTTTGCTGCTCGAATTGATTTTATAGACATTCTTCCTAGGACAAAACAAAGTGCATCTGTAATATTTGATTTCCCAGAGCCATTTGGTCCGACAATAACATTCATTGAGTTTTCAAATAAAATTTCTGTTTTGCGTGCGAAACTTTTGAAGCCCTGCATCACCAGTTTTTTTATATGAGCCATTACTTGTTCATGTTTTCAGGGTTTTTAAGATTTTATGGGCTCAGAATAATTTTTTTTGTGCTCGTTGTTTCTTTAATTTCTTGACAGTTTGCCAAGAATGTCTAATTATCTCTTTGTGGGTGTTATTATCCCAACTTTTTTCTAAAAATTCTTTTGTTTTTGGGTCTCCTGGATAACCTGAGCCAAGATCTATTTTTATTTTTTCTCTTAATTCTGCCATCTCTTTTTCTCTTTTTTCTTTTGCTAAGATTGATGCTGCTGAAACAACAACATGATTCAGGTCTGCTTTGTGTTCACAGAGAATTTCAAGATTTTGTTTTTTCTCTATGAGTTTTTCTAAAAATTCTTGCCAGGATTTTATGTTTACTGATGGGCAGTCTATGATGACTTTTGTTTTCTCTGTCTCATCTTTTGTTAGTTTGTTGATTATCATGGCCATTTTTATTGCTTCTAGATGGTTAAGGTTTGGAGATTCGTCTATTTCAATAGGTTGTGTGATCTCTATGTGGTATTTAAAATCTTTTAATTTTTCCCCAATTTGATTTCTTTTTGTAGGAAGAAGAAGTTTAGAGTCTTTTACTCCGAGGTCTTTTAGAGTGTCTTCTTCTTTTTTGTCTATTAGGATGCCTGCAAGGACCATTGGGCCTATCACCGGACCACGACCAGCATCGTCTATTCCAAGTAGTTTCATGTAAAATTGAGAACAACAAGATTTATAAGGGTTTTTGACATTTTTTCCTTGCAGCGGGGTGGAGAAGTCTGGTTATCTCGTCAGGCCCATAACCTGAAGCTCGATGGTTCAAATCCATCCCCCGCTATTTTAAAATGACAGGTAAGGTGCCAGGAAAAAAGTTGTTAGGTAAGGCAAATGTTTATGTTCATGAGAAAGGTAAGTCTGGCGCGACTGTGACCCATATTGATATTGAGCTTGAAGAACTGAATAATATAATAATGCCAGGTGAAAATAGTTTTGTGGGGTCAAAAGAAGGAGGAATTTTTATTTGTTTGAAAAAAGAGATGATTTCTCGTGCTGAAAAGTTATTGAAAAAAAATTAATCTTCACAGTCACTTGCTTTAACTTTCCAAAGATTTTCGTAGGCTTTCTTTCTTTCTTTACTACATTTGTCGCAATATTTCCTTTGAAATCTGGCTACAGCCTTTTGTACGAATTCCTTTCTACACTGTCTGCATTTCTTTTTTATTGGCTTCTTCTTTTTTGGTTCTATTATTATTACCATTTTTTATATGGGAGAGGATTCAAATTTGTAAGAGAAACTAAGTTTCCCTTAACAAGTCAACCTTTCTTAGGTTGGCGAACCATGGGAGGTTCGCAATTATGTTTGGTTCTCATCCTCTAGTAGATTTCCTTTTATTTAATCTACTGATGGGGAGAGGAGGATTCGAACCCCCGTAAGCATAAGCTACCAGATCTTGAGTCTGGCCCGTT
>CAZYXM010000030.1:0-7447 GCA_964651205.1 Candidatus Woesearchaeota archaeon | reverse complement strand
AAGTTTGCTAGCTAATTCTTTTCCTTTTTCAATATAAAAATCATCTGCTTTTTCTATTCCGTCTATTGGAACTTGCCCTTTTTGTTCTAATTTTTCTTTCAAATCAGAGAGAACCATCATTTTAACAAGATCATTAAACTTTGTTTTTGGTTCCCAATTAAGAACCAGTTTTGCCTTAGAATAATCACCCAATAATGCGGGCACTTCAGCAGGCCTTTTATAATGGTCACTTATTTCTAAAAAATCTTCGTAGTTTAATCCAAGGATATTAAAAGCTTCTTTAACAAAATCTCTAACGGTGTGTGTTTCATTAGTGGCTATTACAAAATCATCTGGTTTCCCTTGTTGTAATATGGACCACATTGCTTCAACATATTCTTTTGAATATCCCCAGTCTCTTTTTGCGTCCAGATTCCCCAAGACTATTTTCTTTTTCTCTCCAACAATTATCTTAGCTAGCTCCCTAGTAATCTTTTTTGTCACAAAATTCCACCCCCTTCTTGGAGATTCATGATTGAATAATATCCCATTACATGCAAAAATTCCATAAGCATTCCGGTACATTTTTGTTAAATGGTAAGCGCCCAATTTAGCAATTCCATAAGGACTTTGTGGGAGCATTTTTGTTTCTTCATTCTGTGGTGGTAGAGAAATTCCAAACATCTCACTTGAAGAAGCTTGGTAAAAGTGGCAATTAAGTTTCATATCTTTTATTGCTTCCAAAATTCTCAAGGTCCCTAGGAGGTTATAATTAATTGTAGATTCTGGATTTTCAAAACTTATTCCAACGTGGCTTTGTGCACCAAGATTATATATTTCATCTGGTCTAAATTTCTCCAAGGCACTCCGAATGCTGGTCGCATCAGATAGATCCCCATAAATTGTAAGAAATGGAGAATCTAAAGAAGGCTCTGATCCACTTAATAGATGGTCTATTCTTGTCTGATTTGGAAGACTGGCCCTTCTTGTTATCCCCCTTACTAAATATCCCTTAGAAAGTAAAAATTCTGCAAGATAAGAACCATCTTGGCCCCCTATTCCGGTTATAAATGCTACTTTTTTACCATTTATCATTTTATAATCCAACCATTAGTTTAGAAAATTACTTTATAAGTTTTGTGGTGATTATTTACTACGTTGTGTTCTTTTAAGATTAGTTATTTTCAAAATTGGTGGAAATGGTTGTTTAAATCACAATAATCTTTATAAACCCCACCAAGTAATGACACTATTATGGATGATTACCTTTTTCAACCAACTGTTGATGAAGACCAACACATTGTTGCAACCTATTTTGTCGGAAGTAAAGACATACTAGCGGCGGCGAGGGGAATCGCAATAGGACAATCAATAGGCAATCCAGAAGTAAGAACTCAAAGAGACTCTCCGCACATACTTAGACATAATCTGGCCAAGATACTTCATACTCCTCAAGAGCTTAAAGGCAGAACAACTGGAGAGGTAAGGGTTGCATTTCCATTAGCAAACTTTGGTGAAGGGGATGGAGTAACCCATTTGCTATGCACTCTTATGGGTGGGCAGATGGATATTGATGCAATAAAATCTTGTCGTTTAAGAAATATTTCTTTTCCAAATGAATACCTTGCGCAGTATGAAGGACCAAAATTTGGAATGCAAGAAATAAAAAAAAGAACTGGTGCAGTGGACAGACCACTCTTGGGCGGAATTGTCAAACCGAAAACGGGAATTACTGTAAGGGAACTTGAAGGATTAGTTAGCGAACTTCTTGAGGGGGGTGTAGATTTTATTAAAGAAGATGAAATTTTAGCAAATCCGCCTGTCTGTAATTTTTATGATAGAGTTCCAGTAATTTCAGATTTAGTTAGAAAATATGAACAGAAACAGGCAAGAGAAATCTTTTATGCCCCTTGTATTAATGCAGATTTTCCAGAGGTATTCAAGAGAGCAGAATTTGCTGCACAACATCAAGGAATAAGGGGGGTTCACTTAAACTTCTGGGCAGGTTTAGGAGCTTATAAATCTTTAAGAGATCTTGACTTAGATTGTGCTTTATTTTTTCAAAAGAGTGGAGATAAGGTCCTGACAGCTTCGGATCATCGGTTTGGTATTGACTGGCCTGTAATAAATCAAATGGCAAGAATTTCTGGATGTGATTTTATACATGCTGGGATGTGGGGGGGTTATTTGTCTGATAGTTATGAAACTCTTACAAAAGTAATGGGGGAATTGCGGGAAGGTGAAAGATATAAACAAACAGTTCCATCCCTGTCTTGTGGAAGCCACCCCGGGTTGGTTGATACAACCAGAGCACACTTTGGTGATGATTTAATGATGAATGTTGGTGGTGCAATTCAAGGACATCCGGGAGGAACAACTGCTGGGGCGAGAGCAATGAGACAGGCAATGGATAAACCTCGCGGAGAAGAGATGCATTCTTACATGCAAGATAAACCAGAACTAAAAACCGCTATTGAGAAGTGGGGTTATGTAAAAGATTAAATGGAAAAAGTAAATATTGTTATGCCAATGGCTGGGAAGGGTCAGAGATTTATTGATGCTGGTTATACAACCCCAAAACCATTATTAGACTTGCAAGGGGAGCCAGTTATAAAACATATAATTGATATAATGCGGTGTCCTAAAGCACAATTTATTTTCATTGTTAGACAAGACCATTGTGATAACTATGGCATGGATAAGAAATTATTAGAGATAGAACCAAATGCAAAGATTGTAAAAATAAATGAAGTTACTGCGGGAGCCGTTTGTACAGTTTTACTTGCTAAAGAGTATTTTGAGGATGACAACCCGGTAATTATTAAAGACTGTGATCAGATAATCAATTGGGACCCGGAACATTTTTTAGAATTAGTTGGAAGAAACAATGCTGATGGAGCAATTGTAAACATCCATACTGACCGACCGAACTATAGTTTTTCACGAGTTAATTCAAAAGGATATATCTATGAAACAGCGGAAAAATCAGTAATTAGTAATCATGGTTCGGTTGGGATTTATTATTTTGCAAAGGGAAAAGAACTCATTAAATATGCTCAAAAAATGATTGATAGTAATATAAGAACAAACAATGAATTCTATACTGCACCCGTTTACAATCAATTAATTCAGGACTTTAAATTAATCCTGCATTATCCAATAGCGGAGATGTTTCAACTTGGAACTCCTGAGGAATTTATGGAAAATAGAAACAAGGTAATTGAGTTTTTGAAAATGAGAAAGGAAAGACTAAATAAACGACAACCAGACAATTCAGTTACGCAGTCTTTTCCCGAAGTTAAGGATCCTTTTGATTGATAAATAATTTGTAGCTATTGCTCTTTTAAAAACATGGTGGCTAGAAAAAACCAGAATGGCACAGAACCAAACATGCCTGCAGAAGAAAAAGGAGGTCATCTAATTTTTTTTAGGCATTCACAAATAATTGCTGAAACAGTTGCAAATTTTTCAGAACGAATTGGAAGAGTTGTTCCGGCAATTGGATACGATGCAGAAACAATCCATGCGCTAGTCTCTGACTATGCAGTTACCCCTAACTTCGTCCCAGATTCAAGTGTATTGAGTAAGTTAACAAGGACCGTATCAAGAGCACCCCCCACTATCTCTTATTCAACTTTGCTTTTTAATCAAAACAGCATTATTTTAGCTGGAGATTCAAATGAATAATATTTAGACATAGCAAATGGGATAAGGAGAAATGCATTAAAAGAAGGAAGAGAACTTAGACCACTCTGGGGGCAGATATAACGCTGGGGAGATTTATAGAAAAAAGAAGTCCAAAAGAACTATATAAATTTTTGCAAATAATGTCTAAAGCTCCAAGGGTTGGAGAAAGCAGATTCCTTTATGTTGATTTAGGTTTATTTAGTTTCTCTAAACAAGGCTTTAAAATAACACTGCATGAAAGATTCAATCTTCCTCAATAAACCTCGCCAACTATGGATCCAATACAGACCGAAGTTTCATTTTTATTATTCTTCTTTTTCTTCATCAATAGCTCCCCAAACCCTGCGGTCACAAAAAAGTTATCCACCCCATATAATATGTCTTCTTCGATAAGAGATCTATTGCAAAATACATAAGGATTCTCTTTAAAACTTTTCATTCTTTAATTTTCAGAAACTTTATCAATCTCCCCGGCAAATCAGTACAAATCCCATCAACATTCATCTCTAATAATTCTTTCCACCTTTTTTCAACATCTTTATTAAAAATAGACTCGGGAATTAACTCGGGAGAAATAGCATAAAAAGGTTTTCCAAGAGAATGTGCAAGTTCTACTTTTTCTTTTGTAATCCAGGGAATTGTAATCTCATCTACCCAAATAAAACCTACTTGTTCAAATTTCTCTGCATTAAAGTTTTCACTATTTTCAGGAAGATAAAGCCCAATTTGAAATGTAGGATATTCCCCCTTCATAATCCTTCTAAAATCTTCTTCTATTTCGTCGACAGCAAAAACCCTTATTCTATCTTGAAGATTATATTTTCCTATTTCTGTGATTACTGGTCCTATATCTTCTATTTTTTTTATATGTATGAAGACTAGGCTATTTTTGTTTTTTGTTTTTTCAATCAACGTACATAGTTCTTTTAGAGAGCATAGATCCTGAGTTACATCTTCTTTGTAATGAAAACTTTTTATTTCTTTAGACAATAATTCGCTTACTCTTCCTGCCCCGTCAAGGATCCTGCCTATTGTGTCATCATGGGCCATGAAACATACTTTGTCTTTGCTTACTCTAATATCTGTTTCAAAATTTTTCCCTTCTTTCAAAGCCATTTCAAAAGAGATGAAAGAATTTTCAGGATACTTTCCCTTATACCCGCGATGTAAAATTAACTTTCTTTCTTCCATTTTAAAGGTCGATTTATTTGTTCAAATACATCAGCTCCCTCAACTTTTCCTAAATTGACAATCAATTCACAGGGGCAATTTAAAATCTTCTTCCCTTCTTCAATCATCTCATTATAGACTAAACTCGGAAGATAGGCCCCGCTGACTGCTACCCTCCCCTTAGAGATCATTTGCTCGGCATATCTTACAAAATCTTTCCCTTTTTTAAAATAAGAAATGCATGCTGTTGAATCTTCAGAAATTGGAACCTTATCTTTCTCAGAAACTTTTTTTATTTTTCCAGACCCGTCAAGAAGAACATAGCCTTGATTCCAGTAATACGCCTTAAATGTGGGGATTAAGCCATCCGCCTTCTCTCCATCTTTTTTTATAGATTCTTCATACAAAAAATTATCGAATCCGGTTAGGTCAAGATACTGGTCTGCTAAATCAATTAAAAGAGGCTCGTCATTATTTATTAGTCCCCTAGCTTTCAAGATTGATTGTGGTGAGCCTTCAGTCATTTCTTCTAGTATCACAATTTTTATTTTGTCCCCAAATAGTCTTCTAAGTTCATTCTCAAGATCATAATTATTCACATGCTCCCTCAGAATTACGAAAATCGCATTTTCGTAAGAGAAAGGCCTTGATTCCGAAATTAGTTTGATGATTTCTTTCCCATCTACTTTCGTTAGGGGCTTTATCATTCCTCTTGATTCAAAATTTTTATCTTTGCCGGCTAAAGGAATCACAATGTTCATATAATTATTACATTCTATGGAAATCCTTATAAATATTACGGTAGTCAAGTTTACATGAGAAATCAAAAAACAAGGCAGAAAGATGCTGCAATTTGCTTTTCAGGGCAGGTGAGAAAGTTTGAATTATGCTACCCCTATATAAAAAAGAATTTATTGGATAATCTTGGAAGTTATGACATTTTTTGTTGTGCTGAAGACGATTCTGATTTTGAAAAAATAAAAATATTAAATCCAGTGAAAACAAAGAAAGTTAGATCCTCAGAGGTAGACAAAGTAATAAAACCCAAAATCAAATTCTTGAATAAACACAATTATAAAAGTTACATTCTGCCCCAATCGCCAAGATTTAATTTTAGGAATATTTTACAACAATTATTTAAAATTAATGGCGCCTATGAGCTTTTAGAAGATTATACAAAAGAAAAAAAGGTTTCTTACAAGTATTTTATCAGGATTAGATTTGATTTTCTCCCACTAGATAAAATAAATCCTTCAAATTTTAAAATCAAAAATATGGAAGTTATTACACCTGACATTAACTGTATAAAACCAAGAACACAGATTAATGATATGTTTTGCATAACTCGGGACCAGGATACCTTCAAAACTTATTGCTCTCTTTATGAATCTTTTGAAGACGCGGTTCAAAAAGTCGGAGTTGACTTTTCATTAAAACAAAAGTTATATTTTTCTTTTGAAAAAAAATACTCGGATTTTTTCTTTTACATTTTTAATAACCCCCAACAACGTGGTCTTAAGTCTGCTAAGAAGATCTTGGGATTTTTTCTTTTGTTTCCAAAAAAGTTCTACAAGGAATTTAAAGCGAGAAATAGATGTGATACTGAAAGAACATTCTTTTACCATTTAACTTCTGCAAAAAATAAAATCCGAGAAGAGAAAATTCCTTTTTTGATTGTTAGAAATTCTATGGAAGGTCTTTTGATGCTTGGTCAATCTTCAAAAGCACCCCGATAAATCCGGCCCAACTTATTATTCCTTTCTCGAATAGAGAATTTTCCATTGGAGATGGTTTTCAAACTTTCTTTAGACATTCTTTTTCTTAGCCGGCCATCATTAATTAACTTCTCTGTTTTTTCTATCATCTTTTTAACAATTTCCTCATCGATTTTAGAATAATGAATCTCTTTTTTCCTTGGAATTACGAAACCAGTTTTATTATTCTCAACTAGCTCTTTACGCGCGAACCCATCAACAGTCACGACAGGCACACCAAAACTCATTGCTTCTGTAAAAATGAATCCAAAGGTATCACTAAATCCTGGATAAATCAAAATATCCGCCAGAGGAAAAATTTCCTCTTGAATTTCTTTATGGGGAATCAATCCAAGAAACTTAATTTTTTTATTAGAGGAATATTTCTCTAAGACTTCTTTTGGGGTAACAGAGATAAAAAGCCCATCTACATTTTCATACTTTTTAGTAAGTCTATCCATAACTTCTAATGCGTATAATCCTCCCTTTCCACGAAAATACCTCCCAATAAATAAGAGTGTAATCTTCTCCTTTCTAATTTTCTTGAATTTTTGAACTGGTTGTCCATGATACACTACCTCAATTTTATCTTTTATCAAGGGGAAATTTTTGATTATTGTTCTTTTAGAAGCCTCTGTCCAAGCAATAAGTTTTTTACAGTTTTCTTTTTCCAAAATTTTGGAAATCTTCTCCCTACCTTTCTCATCATCTTTTGCAGACACCCACATTTGCCAATAAGATTCAAAATCCGCCACCCAGGGAGAATTATTCCCACTCAAACAATGCGCACAATGAATTAGGTCATAATCTATATCATTTCTTGTTTTTTTCATGTTTGGGATGTTTAACCTGAATTT
>CAZYXM010000029.1:0-7451 GCA_964651205.1 Candidatus Woesearchaeota archaeon | reverse complement strand
ATTACAATCTCTACATATATTAACTAAATTTGAATTAAAAAATAATACGATCAATAAAATGAAACCAGTTAAAAAACAAGTAAGAGCCTTGAGTTTTAATTTGTATAGTCCTGAACAAATTAAAAAAGTTTCAGTTGCAAAGATAGTCACTCCAGAACTTTATGATGTAGATGGCTATCCTGTTGATGGTGGTTTGATGGATTTAAGACTGGGTGCTATTGATCCAGGTGTAAGATGTAGAACTTGTGGTGGGAGATTAAAAGAATGTTTAGGACATCCAGGAATGATTGAGTTAGCAAGACCATTAATCCATATAAAATATATTCAAATAATTGATCTTGTCTTGAGAGCTACTTGCGAAGCCTGTGGAAAGGTATTATTGTCTGAAGAAGATGGAAAGAAGGATTTAAAGTCAAGAATAAAAAAAGCAAAAGATGGAAAAAAGTGCCCTCGTTGTGGAATTGTTCAAGAAAAAATCAAGTTTGAAAAACCGTCTTCTTTTAATGTCGGCAAAAGAAGAATGTTTCCTTCTGAGATTCGAGAAAGACTTGTTAAGGTTCCTGATGAAGAGTTAAAGATATTGGGGATAAATGCAAAAACATTGAGACCAGAATGGGCGGTGTTGACTTATTTGCTTGTGCCTCCTGTAACTGTTAGGCCTTCAATTACCTTAGAATCGGGTGAAAGAAGTGAAGACGATATCACACACAAACTATCTGATATAATTAGGGCAAATCAGAGATTGTGGGAGAATCTTAATGCTGGTGCTCCGGAAGTTATTATTGAAGATTTGTGGGATTTGTTACAATATCATGTTACAACTTTTTTTGATAATTCTATTGCGAGAATTCCACCTGCAAGACATAGAAGTGGTCAACCATTAAAAACAATTACAGAAAGGATTAAGGGAAAAGAAGGAAGAATAAGAAAAAACTTAGCAGGTAAAAGAGTTAATTTTTCAGCAAGAAGCGTTATTAGTCCTGATCCAAACCTAAGAATCAATGAGGTTGGTGTTCCTTTTGAAGTTGCAAAAATTATTACTGTTGCAGAAAGAGTTACAACCTTAAATTTAGAGAGATTGAAGAAATTGATATTGTCTGAAGTATACCCTGGTGCAAATTATATTATAAGGCCAGATGGAAAAAGGAAAAGATTAACAGAAGATTTGAGGGCGGATTTGTCAGAGGAAATTGAGCCTGGCTATATTGTTGAGAGGCATCTTATCGACGGAGATATAGTCCTATTTAATAGACACCCCTCCTTACATCGAGCTTCTTTAATGGCGCACTTTGTAAAGGTATTGCCAGATAAAACTTTTAGATTACATCCTTCTGTGTGTTTCCCCTACAATGCTGACTTTGATGGTGATGAGATGAATATTCACGGGCCACAAACAGAAGAAGCAAGAGCAGAAGCAGAATGTTTATTAAATGTTGAGAATGCTTTGATTTCGCCGAAGAATAATACCAATCTTTTGGGTTGTAATGATGACGCGATTACTGGAAACTTTTTACTGGGAACTTCTGAACTTTCCAAGGAAGAAGCATCACAGTTACTATATCAAACTGGAATTGAAGGATTTTCATTAAAACAAAAAAATGGCGGTCTTGATGTTTTTAACAAGTTGTTAAAGGGAGATGTTAAGGTTTCCTCTAAAAAGATTGATGGAGATTTGATTGGTTCGGAGGGGGGAGATTTATTGAAAGAACTTGATGTTAAGGTTGGGAGAAAACAAACACTCGAAGTCTTAAGAATGATTTATTCTCTTGGAGTTCACTTTTTATCAAGACATGGTTTTACAATTTCCATTGCTGATTTAGATGTTTCACAAGAAATCAAAGACGAAACTCAAAAGATTATTGAAGCAGCAGAGAAAAAAACACAAAAAGTTATTGAATCTTTTTACGATAAGACTCTTGAAATTATTCCAGGAAAAACTGCTGAAGAAACTCGTGAGATCAAGATTTTACAGACACTAAACTCTGTGAGAACTGATGTCGGTACATTGGTTAAGCAAAAGTTTCCTAAAGATAATCTCGCAAACAAGATGATTTCTTCTGGTGCTCGTGGAAATTTGTTGAATATTACGCAGATTGCATGTTCTGTGGGGCAACAGGTTCTTGGGGGTCGGAGAATTGATTTTGGTTATTCTGGAAGATCTTTAAGTTGTTTTAAAAAGGGAGATTTAAGTCCAAAAGCGGGGGGATTTATTTATAATTCATTTATTAAGGGTTTGAGTCCAAGTGAGTTTTTCTTTGGTGCAATAACCGGAAGAGACGCCATGATGGATACTGCTTTGAGAACGCCAAAATCTGGTTATTTGTATAGGAGATTAGTTTCTGCTCTGCAAGATTTGATTTCTGAATATGATGGAACAGTTCGAGATGCTTCAGATAGAATTGTTCAGTTTGCATTTGGCGGGGATGGGATGGATGTTTCAAGATTGCATGAGAAAAAGAAGATTTCTCCTGGAGAGGCAATTGGAATTATTACTGCGCAATCTTTTGGTGAAAGTTCAACACAGATGGTCTTGAATGTTTTCCACTCTGCAGGTGTTGCTGAAATGCAGGTTACCCAAGGTTTACCAAGATTAATTGAAATTCTTGATGCAAGAAAGAAACCATCAACACCTACAATGGAAATTTATCTTGACTCTGAACACAATAATGAAAAAGACGCAAGAGTTATTGCAGAAAAAATCAAAGAAGTTACATTGAAAGAAATTGTTTCTGAAATCAATGTTGATTTTGG
Source organism: Candidatus Woesearchaeota archaeon (assembly GCA_964651205.1). Taxonomy (GTDB): domain Archaea; phylum Nanobdellota; class Nanobdellia; order Pacearchaeales; family GW2011-AR1; genus CAZYXM01. Next base: position 4,700 of record CAZYXM010000029.1, on the reverse strand, counting down.
TGCTAAGAATATGGAAATTGTTATCAATAATGAAGGATTAAGGTCTGTTCATATGGGGCTTGATAAGGTTGTTTTAGTTTTAGATGAAAAAGGATTTAAAGTGAAAAGGAAGGAAAAGTCGCTGATTTTGAATTTATCTGATGATACCTTTAGAGAAATTTTTAAATTAAAACAAAAGATAAAGTCTACAATCATCTCTGGTGTGAAGGGAATAGGACAAATTTTAGTTGTAAAGAGAGAAAAAGATTATGTGATTTTGACTGCAGGGACTAATTTAAAAGAAATCTTGGAATTTAAGGGAGTTAATCCTGATAAAACATATAGTAATGATATCCATGAAATTGCTTCTGTTTTAGGGATTGAAGCTGCAAGACAGGCGATTGTTAATGAGATTAAGAAAGTTTTAGTTTCCCAAGGTCTTGATATTGATCATAGGCACACATCTCTCGTCGCTGACGCCATGACGCAAACAGGCGTTGTTAAGGGTGTAACAAGGGTGGGGATTATTTCAGAAAAGAGTTCTATTTTAGCAAGAGCTTCATTTGAGACACCGGATAAACAATTTGTGAATGCTACAAGAACTGGAAGAAAAGATAAGTTGTCTTCTGTGATTGAAAATATTATCTTGAACCAACCTGTGCCTGTTGGAACTGGTCTTCCTGGATTGCTTGTGAAAGTAACGGGGCCTTTAGCGGAGAAACCAAAGGGGAAGAAGAAGGCATAAATTTAAATAAGATTATCTTTCAGATATATTGTTTTTAAAATGAGCATGAAAGAATTAAGCGAAGCATTGAAAGAAAAGAAATTACTTTTTGGAATTAGACAGGTCTCAAAACTTGCAAAAGCTAAGAAAATAAAAAAATCTTCAAAGGTTTTTGTTGCAAAAGATGTTCGTGATGAGACTATCCAAAAATTAGAATCTTCAAAAGTTGAATTCGAGGTTTTAAAAACTAAAGAGGAAATTGCAAAAGCTCTGGACTTGGATTTTGAGTCTGAGGTTTATTTGATTTTATAAAATGGTAAAGTCTATTGATATGCAATCTATGAGGCATATAAATCTCTTTAAGAAAGTATGTGATGTTTCAACTACTGATTGTTTTGATTATAATAACTATTTGGTTTTTGCTGTTGACAAGTCTCAGGTTTCAAGGGCAATTGGTAAGAACGGGTGTAACATCAAGAAGTTGAGCATAATCTTAAGAAGAAGGATAAAGGTTATTCCATTGCCTGGTGGTCTGAGTGATATGAGGGAGTTTATTTCTGCTTTGACAGATGAGATTCCTATAAATACGTTGGAGTTAAAAGACCAAACTGTTATGATTGGTGCTAATAAACAAACTAAGGCCATGCTAATTGGGAGGAACAGGGCAAGAGAGCAAGAACTAGGAGAGATTTTGTCTAGGCTTTTTGGCATAAAGAAAGTCAGAATCGGTTGATTAGCAAAGTTTTTAAATGAATTTTTGTTGAAATTTTTGAATATGGGATTAATGAATTCGAGAAAATTGAAAAAGAAAAGAAAGACTAACAGAATGAATGATAGAGTTTTTCGAAAGAAAAAGTTGGGCATCCTTTTGAAATTTAATCCATTAAAGAGGAGCTCACAAGCAAAGGGCATTGTTGTCAAGAAAACAGAAAAGGAAGCTAAGCAGCCAAACTCTGCAATGAGAAAATGCTGTAGGGTGCAGTTGACAAGAAATGGAAAAGAGGTTACAGCTTTTATTCCAGGAAATCTGGCACAGAGTTTTATTGATGAGCACGATGAGGTTTTGATTGAAAGAATTGGTGGAAAGCAAGGGAAAACAAAAGGGGATTTGTCAGGGGTTATTTATCAAGTTATTAAAGTAAATGATCAGCCATTACAAAGATTGTGGCAGAAGAAGATCGAGAAGGGTAGGAGATAAAATGGAAGAAGAATTACAAACAGAAAAGGAAGAATTTGAAGTTCAGGAAGCTACAGAAAGTATTGCAGAGAAATCTGATATAAAATTATTTGGGTTGTGGGATACTTTTGGGTTGAAAGTTGAGGACCCGGGTTTGAAGAGGGTAATTAATCTTAGGGCAAAGTATTTGTTAAAATCGCATGGAAGGATTAAGTTTGATCCCGCAAAACAGAAAGTTCATATTGTGGAGAGATTAATCAATATGGTTCAAGTTCCAGGTTCAAGAGGAAAAAAACACAAGATTATCACCGGTTGGATAACTGGAAAGCATAGTAAGGCAACAAAGATTGTTATTGAAGCATTTAAAATAATTGAAAAGAAATCTGGGAAGAATCCTGTTGAAGTTTTTGTGAAAGCAATTGAACAAGCCGCTCCAAGGGATGAAGTGACAAATATTGAGTATGGTGGGGCAAGATATCCGCAAGCAGTTGATATTTCTCCGAGGAGAAGAGTGAATTTGGTATTGAGATTTTTTGTTCATGGTGCTTATGATAAGGCATTTAATAAAAAGGCGACAATGACGCAGGCCTTAGCAAATGAGATTTTATTAGCAAGTGAAAATTCTAGTGAGTGTTTTGCGATTAGTAAGAAGAACGATATTGAAAAGCAGGCGGATGCTGCTAGGTAAAATGGCTGGGGAACATTCTGGTGAAACCATATTGACTGATTTATGTTTTAAGCATAATCTTCCTGTTTGTTTTGTTGGGTTTTATCGGTAGATAAGTTAATTGACCTTTGTGCGTGTTGTGCAGTCTGGGGGATTTAGAAAATTGAGACACAGGCCTCGAGGGAGTTTAGCCTGTTTGGTTCCGAGGGGATATTCGCAAAGTGAAAGAAAATATGTGTTTGTAGCAAAATCAAAAAGATACGAATAACATAAGGGCCGTCTTTTTCGTAAAAGAGCACTAGGGTTTATTGAGGAGATTTCACGATTCTTACAAGGACATTAATCATAAAATTTATTAACTAGTTATTTCTAGAGATAATATGGTAGAACCTATTGAGGTGAAAGCTTCGGCGGGAACTATAGAAGTAACAGACCCTGTTTTGGCTGTTTCTTATCGTGATCTTGGGAGGGATGTTGAAGATATAAAAAGGTACGAGAAGGATGATAAAGAAAGAGAAAAGCGGGGATTGCCGACTGGAATGGGTCTATAATTCTTGAAACGTGAGAAGAATCAAAACACTTAAATCCCCCACATTCTTGGTTTAATTAGAAAAGAGGAAAATGGAATCAAGATATTTAAATCATGAAACAAAGAGAAATGTTTTGTTTAGGTTTCTGGGCGTGCTTCTCGTTGTTATTTCATATTTTTTCTATGTGTCTTATCATTTTGGAGTTGGAAATGGATTTTTTGTAACACTCTTAACCTGGACATTTTTTGTCTTTTGTACCCCCATTGCGGATGCTGGGTTTCTACTGGATTTTCCAATCAGGCTTTTAATTAAGATAAGGATGATCTACTCAGAAATTTTTGTTTGGGTTCTTTCAGCTTCATTGAATATATTTGCACTTTTTTATTCAGCTGAAATTTATCAAAAGACTTTTTTACTAAAGCTCTTTTACAATATCTTAGTTCATCCTTTTCCTTATTGGTTAATTATATTTTTATCGGCTATTGGAACTTTTCTTTCAATTTACTTTGGAGACGAATTGATGGACAAGGTGAGACATAAGGAAAGAAAAAAGTTTCAGAAACATGGGGGGAAGCACAGAAAGATTGTCCTCCTTTTTATATTGGTGGCTATAATTCTTCTTTATTATCTTCTTATCGAGTTGATGGGTATGAAGTTTTGAGTTCTCAAAGAATCTTGGTGTTCTTCTAATCTTTCTAGATTTTACATAACCAAATATTTTTAAACCCATTTTTTTATGAATTATCATGGCAACTGATGAAAAGAACTTTGATAAGATAAAGAGGATTATTAAAAATCAAAAGAACATAAGAAATATCGCGACTAGTGCGCACATCCACCATGGAAAGACCGCGTTTACTGATAATCTTTTAGCAGCAGCAGGAAAGATGTCGGAGAAGACTGCAGGAGATTTAGATAGCGGGATGGCAACATGGCAGCATTCAGATGAACAAGAGAGGTTATTAACGGTTGATGCTGCAAATGTTTCTATGGTTCACGAATTTAGTGGAGAAGAATATTTAATTAATTTAATTGATACGCCTGGGCATGTAGATTTTTCTGGGAATGTTACAAGAGCCATGAGGGCGATTGATGGAACAATTGTTTTGGTTTGTGCTTCTGAGGGTATAATGCCTCAGACAGAGACTGTTTTGAAACAGGCATTAAGAGAAAGAGTTAAACCCATCTTGTTTATCAATAAAGTTGACAGATTAATTAAAGAATTGAAAGTAACGCCAGAACAAATGCAAGAAAGATTTGTAAAAATTATTAATGAGTTTAATACTCTTGTTGCGAATATCGCAGAAGCAGAATTTAAAGAAAAGTGGCAGGCGAATGTTAATGATGGTTCTGTTGCTTTTGGTTCAGCAAGAGATAATTGGGCTTTGACAATTCCATTTATGAAGAAGAAAGAAGTTTCATTTTCAGATATTTACAAAATTTATGACGAGAATTTGAGTGAGGAAGAGAGAAAAGAGTGGGTGTGGGAAAATGCTTCTTTGTTTGAAGTTATGATGGATGTTGTAGTTAAACATCTGCCAGACCCATTAGAAGCACAAAAGTATAGGATTCCAAAAATCTGGAAAGGAGATTCTGAAAGCCAGTTTGGAAAAGATTTGATTA
>CAZYXM010000028.1:0-7491 GCA_964651205.1 Candidatus Woesearchaeota archaeon | reverse complement strand
TATAGAAGCTGTTAAGAAATGTCATGAGGGTGGAAATTTTATTGATGGGGGGGTTTATAAAGGGTGGAGTTCTGGTAGGCATGAAGAAGAACCCAAAAAAGTTTTATTGAGAACACACACCACTTGTTTATCTGCTCAAACATTAAAGAAGATTGCAGAAGATGTTAAAAAAGGAAAACCTGCAAAGTATTTTGCCTTAGGAAAATGTTTTAGAAATGAAACAGTTGACTGGAGTCATGGTTTTGAATTTAATCAGACAGAAGGAATTGTTGTTGAGGAGAATGCAAACTTTAGACAGTTATTGGGTTACCTTGTTGAATTTTTCAAGAAGATGGGTTATGAGAAGATAAGGATTCGGCCTGGATATTTTCCATATACAGAACCCTCACTAGAGATAGATGTTTTTCATCCAGAAAGAAAATGTTGGGTTGAACTTGGAGGGGCAGGAATGTTTCGTCCTGAATTAACAGTTCCGATTTTTGGAAAGCATGTTCCTGTGCTGGCGTGGGGGCCGGGGGTGGACAGAATTATTATGGAATATTTTGGTATAAAAGATTTAAGAGAGATGTATAAGAATAATATAACTAAATTAAGGGATATAAAATTTTGGACACAATGAAATGACAATACTAACACTAGACAGAAAAGAACTTGAGAGAAAAGTTGGAAAGATTTCAAAAGAAGTAGAGGAAAAAATCACAGAAATGGGTGCGCCTGTTGAAGGGATAACAGAAACAGAGGTCAGTGTAGAAGTTTTCCCAAATAGGCCTGATCTGCTTTCTGCAGAAGGATTCACAAGAGCGCTATTACACTTCTTAGGGAAGAAGAAAAGAACAGGATACAAAACAGAAAAACCATTGAAAGATTATGTAGTTAAAATAGATAAATCTGTTAAAAAAGTTCGACCTTATACTGCCTGTGCGATTGTTAGAAATTTGAAATTAGATGATCAAAAAATAAAAGAAATAATTGATATACAAGAAAAACTTCATTTGACAATTGGGAGAAAAAGAAAGAAGTTAGCGATAGGTATTTACCCTCTTGAAAAAATCAGTCTGCCAATTACATTCAAGGCAGAAAAACCTGATAGGATTCGATTCCAACCATTAGAATTTCCAAAAGAGATAACTGGTGCGCAAATCTTGAGAGACCATCCCACAGGAAGAGATTATGCAGACTTGCTTAAAGGTGCTGAGCTTTATCCAATTTTTGTCGACGGTGGTGACAAGATTTTGAGCATGCCACCAATTATTAATAGCCATGAAACAGGAAAGATAGATGAAAATACAAAAGAAGTCTTTATTGAGTGTTCTGGTTTTAATCTTGTTCACTTGAAGAAATGTTTAAGCATTGTTGTTTGTGCCATGGCAGACATGGGGGGTAAAATTTATTCAATGAAAATTGAAGATGGGAAAGAAAGTTTTGTTTCACCAAATATTAAAGGTGAAGAACTGGAATTTAGAGTTGAAGACATAAACAAAACACTTGGTATGAATTTTGATGAAAATGAAATTAAAAAATATCTTGAAAAAATGGGGTTGGGATTTACAAAGAAAGGTAAGAAATGTTTTGCGAGTATCCCAGCATATAGGGCAGATATCTTACATTGGGTTGATTTAACAGAAGAAATTGCAATTGCTCACGGTTATAAAAATTTCTCACCAGAAATTCCAGATATTTCTACAATTGCAGAAGAAGACCAATCTGCTGTGAAAAAGAGACATATTTCAGAAATTTTAGCAGGGCTTGGGTTAATTGAATGTTCCAGTTTTCATTTAGCAGTCAAACAAGATGTTAAAAAAATGCACTATGAGTTCAAAGATTTTATTGAGATTGAAGATTCAAAGACTGAATATAATGTTTTGCGAATGGATTTACTTTCTAATTTAATGAGGGTTCTTTCTGAAAATTCAGATTCACAGTATCCTCAAAAAGTATTTGAGGTTGGAAGGATATTTGAGACTGACAAAGAGGAGAAAACAGAAACAGGGATAAGAGAGAAGAATCGGTTGGGAATTGTTTTGGCAGGGGAGAAAACAGATTTTACAGAGGTGAAACAAGTTTTAGATTATTTATTCAAAATGCTTGATGTAAAATATGAGATAAAGGAAACTGAGAATAATAATTTTATACCTGGGCGGGTTGGGGAGGTTTTTGTTAATGGAAAATCAATGGGTTTTATCGGAGAGCTTGCTCCGCGTGTTCTGAAGAACTGGAAAGTCTACATGCCTGTTGTTGCACTTGAGATTGATTTGGATTTTGTGATTTAACCAAAATAACCAGACTTAGAATTTTCTGAAGATTTATCAAACCCTTTTTCAAAATTTTCAAACAGGGAATAAATTTTTCCTTTGATTTTTTCCCACTCTTTAAATGCCTCTCTAATGTGTTCTGCTTCTTTTTCTTCTGAATAAACTGTGTCTAATTTTATAGAATCTAATTGAATCTTTGCTAAAATGTTATAGGTCTCCTTGATGAATTCTTTATTAGACACTGTTGTCTCTCTTAAAGCTGTTAAGAGGAATATGGGGGTGGCTTGGGGGTTTAGTAATGATTCAAATAAATGCAAATATGCTGATAACTTCTCATTAATTGCTCTTCTTATTTCTCTCAGGACAAAACTTGTCTCTTTTTCTGCTATTTTTTCTACATCAAACTCTTGTGCTAGTTCATCAAAGGTCGGAAGATTATATTGCTGTCTAAATATTTCATAAATTTTCCTCATATCTTGTGTCTTTTCTTTTTCGTCTTTTTCCATAGTTTTCCAATAAACAGAGTGTTTATAAAATTTGTTGGTGTGTAGTTTCTGCTGCCTGGGTAGCTTAGTTGGTGGAGCACGGCATTGGTAATGCCGAGGTCACGAGTTCGATCCTCGTCCCAGGCTTTTTTCTATTATGCGACAGCGACTTCTTGCGAACATCTCTCAAGAAGTAAAATATGGACTGTTACAGCCCCCTCGACAAAATCTGTTAAATGCTTCTTAATATAGTCTCCCTCTGCCAGCAGGGTACCTACATCATATTTCCTCTTTTCTGACATAAAATATTTATGCCTAGCCACCTCTTCTTTTAGCTGTCCCTCAATCTTTCCATAAAGTTCAGCAAGCCCCCTCTTAATAAATTTCTTAACTAAGTTAAGACTATATGTGTGTAGCACCTGGACTCCCCCTCTTTTGTTTCTTTTTTTAAAAGAAAAATGAGATTTAGACTAGTGAAAATTTAATTGCGTATAACATCGCGATTTAAAGAAGTTCAATTTCCTCGTAAATTTCGACCTCGTGAGGATTTTTCCTCCTGAAAGAGAGCTGAAAAATCCAATAGAGCTGGAGAAATTTACAGAGCTGAAATTGAATTTGGGTAAAATCCTGCAAGGATTTTCCTTTAAATCGCTGTTGGGCGATGGTGAGCTTGCGAAAGGGTGCAACCCGTCCCCAAAATTCTTTCTGAATTTTGCGTATGACGCAGGTGGGCTCGAAAGTATAGTTAGGGTTTTAGGGGGTCGGCGAGAATTTTTTGCTTCTTTTTTAGGAAAAAAGAAGAGTTTGGTGGGCTGTTTAAGTGTTCTATTTTTAGAATTTTTGAGCAACCGAAGGTTTTTTAAAGGTGCAGATATTGATATAATTAATAACTGTCCCGGTATGGTCTTCGGACAATGCCGGATTTTATTTTTACTTTTCTAATTTTATTTTATCTAGAATTAGAGAAAGATTAATAGCATTATCACAAAGTTTTCTTAATTTCTTTGAAGAAGTTTTCATAAAGAAAGCATTTTCTGTTCTTTTTCCTAATCGCCTTAAGGTATTTACAACAGGAACAAAATCTTCATCTCCTGATACAAGTATTGCTGTGTCGTAAAGATTTTCATAAGCTCCTACAAGTAGGTCATTAGCAAGATAAACATCGTCTCCCTTGACTTCGAAATTGAATTTTCCTTGTTTGTCTCTGCTTTTTCTCAAAGTACATAAAACGACCTTGAATCCAGGAATTTTCCCTAGTTCAGCTAAAAACTTTTGATGTTTCCAATATTTTTCTTCGTTAGAAGAAAGATCTAAAGAAGTGATATAATAAAAAGCATTTGTGAGAATTTTATTTTTTGAAAGCTCTTTTATTAACTTCTCAAAATCTATCTTTGCTCCGTCTAAGCTATGATAAAGATTACTTCCATCGATGAAGATTGCAACTCTTTCTTTTGGTTTTTCGACCATAAAGATTTACAAGAAAGCAACTTAATAAAGTTTTAGTGTCCGTTTGGGATAGAAATTATTTGCCCTAAAGTCTCCAATTATAATATGGTTGGATGCTTAAGATAACCCCATTTCTTTTTTACTAATCCTAAATTTTTTGAGTGTTTGGTCTAAAACCTCTTGATAGGAATCTCTCACTCCGTAAGAGATAAAGACTCCCTTAGAGGTGTCTTTGAATTCTTTTATTCCCCAATCTCCTCTTTCTAAAACACGCCCGTATGTGTTAAATGATTCTATAATCTCTTCAGCATTATAAGTTCTGAGCCAAGGAGAGTAAGCCGACTCATATCTCTCTCCAATTATGTTTGCTTTCACAACTTCTTTTGATTGCAAACCTGCTTTATTTTTCCAGACGAGTACTAAAGAGCTAGTTGCATCCTCTAATGAGCCACCAGAATATACCCTGTCTAAAATATTAACTAAGTATATATTGGCTGGAAAATGGCTAACTCCACTTGCATCAGTAGGATACCCGGCATATCTACCATATGGGAATTCATTTCTACTGTGTTCTTTTACTATAGATGCCATTCTTTCATCTGATTCTTGTATGTCTCGATGGAGTTTTTGCCAGTTTGTTTTAGTTGTCATCTTATTTTATTCGGCTCCAGCCCACTGCTCCTGAGTTTTTTCTGAAAGTATTTTATTCAAGCCATTGTAAGATTTTGCTCTTTCTTCTTCTCCAAGAATTCTTGCATGGAATGCCGCCAATGTATAATCTTTTTTATGAAGCTTTTCTGCAAGTGCAATATTATGAAATTCATCAAAATCAGGATTGTTTTGCCTTATTCCTGAAAGAATATCCTCGACTTTTTCTTCACCCTTATACCCTTTAATGTATTTCTCTGATTGTTCTATATGTTTGTATATTGGTGAGCCTGCATAAAATGGGTGTCTGCACGGATGGTGAAAGTTAGCATTTACCGCCTCATAAAATAATTCTAGGTTTCTCTTATGAAATCCTGTTTTAAATGCTAATGCTGCTGCACGTTCTCTATTATAGTGATAGTCTACCTCATCTGCCTTGGCATAAGATTCTATTGCTAATTCAAATAATCCCTCTTCTTCGGCAAGTTCTCCCCTCCTTATATTCTTTCTTTCTCCAAGACCACCGTATTTCTTGTTTGACTGTTCCGCCATATTGTAAAATTCAATTGCTTTTCTATTGTCTCCCATTATTTCTGCACATTCCCCTGCAAACGAAAAACATCCCTTAGCAGATAATCGATTCATTTCCTTATAGACAAATTCTCTTACCAGGACTTCTAGACCTTCTTCTTTTGCATTTTCAAGTAAAGTGCTAAGTCTGCCTGGAGCATATTGATCGTTCTCTGAAATCGCCTTGGAACTTTCACAAATTTCTTGGATAATTTGTTTCCGCTTGTGATGAAGCCCCCATTCCTGGGCCCCAGATAGAGCATATCTCCATGAACCCCCATTTACCCTTAGGTCTATTGATTTTTCAAAATCACCAGCTTCTTCAGAGTATTGCCCCGCCTCCTCCCACTTATTTTGTTTTTCAAATTCCAGTGAGACCTTTCTATAAATCCTTGTAGACTCTTCATCTCGTAATTTTGCTCTTCTGGACAAGTTTGCTGCTTCGACTAATCTTCCTTGTTGTAGGTATAAATCTCTAGCTTGCTTATATTGGCCCTTTTCTTCTAGAAAAGATACAGCTTCGTCTATAAGGTTATTTCCTAGCAAAAGCTCGAGAGCCCTGTTTGGATTCATATGTCTCGTAATATTCTTTAGAAAATCGTGAGAAGTCGATTCCTTATATATTTCAAATGCTCTTTCCAAAATCCCTGTCTTAATGGTTAGTTTTAAGGCATCTGAATATTCCTGAACACCATCGCCACGTGTTTTATCCCCTTGCTCTACTAAGTATTTCAATGAATCTTCAATTATCGTGGCAGGAACTTTTGCCCCATTATTTACGAATTCCATTACAATATTCTGCCTTTCTTTTGTAGGGAGGTGGCTCAAAATAACTTCCAAATTTTCATTCCCTGATGTTGTTTCTTTTTTAGTTACCATTGTTTAGTAATAATATACTGTTTATTAGTTATTTAAGCTTTATGGCTATTTTAACTATCAAATAGACAAGTTTATATAGTATGACCCTTTTATGATTCTATGGAGCTTACAGAGAACGATAAAAAAATCTTTGAGCATTTGTTTTATGATGCAAGACTTTCAACTCATCAACTTGCAAAATTAATTGGAATTAAACAGTCATCAGTTCATGCAAGAATTAAAAAATTAGAGCAAGAAGGTTTTATTTCAAGATATGATAGTTTAGTTAACACAAACGTCTTGCCACTAATCTACAAAATGTATTACGCTTCTCTATCTGAAAACCAAGTTCAAGAGATAATAAAGATGCCTGTATGTTTTGGTTTACAAGAATTATTTGGAGAATTTACTCATCAAATATTTTGTTTTTTTAAAAATAAAGAACAAATTAAATCTTTTGAAAATAAACTTCCAAAAAGAAGAATTTCCCAATTGCTAAATCAGTCTCATAGGATTGGTGGAACAATTTTTGATATTGGACGTCAACGTGAAAAATATTCCGACAATGAAAAAAGAATAGAATTGGATAAAACCGATATAAAACTTTTACATAAAATGATTATTGGCGGAGCAAGAAAAACAGTTGTTGATTTAGCCAATGAATTAAATACAACCTGTGCAATTATAAAATACCGAAAAAAAAGATTAATGGACAACGGATATTTTTTATATTTTGTAGCTCAACCTGGAGAAGCTTTCAAATCTTTAAAAATTGCTTACCACGTTTTTTCATTAAAGGAGAATATAAATATTGAAAAAATAAAAAAGATTCCAAGATGTATAATTGCATATTCAGGAGAAAAAACCTTGACAGTCATTCAGCTTTCTCTTTCATTTAATGATTATTTAGAGCATAGCAATAATCTATTCAGAAAATTAGAACCATACACTAAAAATCTAAAAACTTTTTTTGTCAATAAGCCCATAATTTTGAATAGGCTTTCCGAAAAGTTGTTGGACCCCTAAAAGATTATAGTTCGTCGGTAGAACAGCCCACCAATATAAAAAAACAAGAAAAATATTTTGGTGAAACGAAGTGAAACCTCTTATCGTTTGTTAGACGAAATTTCTCGGAAATTTTGTGAGTTCTCTCGTTGGTTCGATAAGAGAAGTATTTTCCTTTTTTTATAATTAAGCAAACCGCAATTTGCGAGACTATCTGTCGAGTAAGC
>CAZYXM010000027.1:3888-7644 GCA_964651205.1 Candidatus Woesearchaeota archaeon | reverse complement strand
TTTTGCGTAAACCGTGCGCTTTTGTTTATCTCATCTGGAACAAAATCACCAAACATGATGCGGGGGGCCTCTATCTGTTCACAGGCAATAAAATTGCAACACGCACTCGAATTACTAGAAACTCAAACCTTTTCCTCTTTCTTAAACTATCTAAAAGATCTCTTAAAACAAACCCAACAAAAAAAATCTAAAGGGGTTCAACAACTAACAAGCGATCAAAGATTCATGAAAGTTTACACAATTGCAACAACAACAGAAATAGAACATCCAAAACTAGAAAGACTAAAAGAACTTACACAAGAAAAATTACAAGAAAACCCAAAAGCAAAAATTATTGTCTTTGCACAATTTAGAGACACAGTATCTAAAATATCTGAAACTCTCTCGGAAAACCCAAAAGCAAAAACAGGGATTTTTGTCGGACAAACCAAGAAAACAATTGGCAAGAAAACAACAGGACTAAATCAAAAAGAGCAAAAACAAATGATTATTGATTTTTCAGAAGGGAAAATCAACATTTTAATCGCAACTTCGATTGGAGAAGAGGGTCTTGACATTCCAGAAGTAAATGAAGTGATCTTCTACGAACCAGTTCCAAGTGCAATAAGGAAAATTCAAAGGGCAGGAAGAACTGCAAGGTTAATGCCTGGGAGTCTAAAAATCTTAATAACAAAAAACACAAGAGATCAAAGCTACCACTATGCTTCACACTATAAAGAAAAAAGAATGCACAAGGCAATTGAGGATATAAGAAACGATTTCAACAATCCTCGCGAAAAAGAAAAACAAAAAAGCCTCTTCTAAAATATATATCCGAGAAGACAAATCTTTAAAAGTTAATCAAACATTTAAGATTATGGAATGGCAAGAGTTACAGGCATAGGATATTCTTACGACGATGTTCTTATCATTCCCAAATATAATAAAATTCGTTCTAGAACAGAAGTTGAATTCAGAACAAAAGTAACAAGAAATTATTTTATTGATATACCCTTAATAGCCGCTAACATGGACACGATTTGTGAATCAGAAATGGCCATAACTATTGGAAAAATGGGTGGGCTCGGGATTCTCCATAGATTTATGACAACAGAAAAACAATTTCAAGAAATTAAAAGAATTAAAGACCACAACCTAATAGCAGCAGCAGCAATTGGAATAAAAGATTTTCAAGAAAGAGTTCCAAAATTAATAAAAGCTGGCGTAAATATCCTGGTATTAGACATCGCACATGGACACTCAAAATACGCCGGTAAAACACTTGATTGGATAAAAGAAAACTATCCAAACGTAGATGTAATGGTCGGAAACATCGCAACAAAAGATGCAGCAGAATATTTTCTAAGTAAAAAGGCAGATGCAATAAAAGTAGGTATTGGGCCTGGTTCAATGTGCACCACAAGAATAATGTCTGGGGCAGGAATACCACAAGTCACGGCTGTCATGGATGTTTATGAAGCAACCAAGGGTGAAATTCCCATCTGTGCAGATGGTGGGATAAGATTTCCAGGAGATTTAGTAAAAGCGATCGGTGCCGGTGCAAACACAATAATGCTTGGTTATATTTTGGCAGGAACAACAGAAACACCAGGAAAAATAATAAAACAGAAAGGCAAAAAATACAAGATTTATAGAGGGATGGCTAGCTATGATGCAACAATCAAAAAACACGAACTAAACAAGGAGAAAAAAGAAGTAATAAGTGTTGAAGGAGAAAAAACAATCATCCCTTTCAAAGGACCAATAGGACCAATAATAAAAAAGTACATTGGGGGTCTTGCATCGGGCATGACCTATATGGGTGCCAAAACCATGGATAATATTATAGGAAAATCAGATTTTATACAAATAACGCCTGCAGGGTATAAAGAAAGTTGCGCTCATGGTTTAAACAACAATTAAAAATATCTTTTTCTTAGAATATACATGGTAAAAAAAGAAATCCACAACATATTTTCAACAAAAGCAGAAAAACCAAAAACCCCCAACACCCAAACCCCCATTGTCGTAGACACAAGAGAAAAACAAGCACTTGTAGCTTCCTATTTAAGACAAAAAAATGCAAACATCTCCTTTGAAAAATTAGAAATCGGAGACTACCTCATAAATGACATTGCAATAGAAAGAAAAACTTTTTCAGATTTTCAATCAAGCATATTTAATAAAAGACTTTTAGAGCAATTAAAAGAAATAAAAAAATATCCAAAACAAATCTTAATTCTAGAGGGTTTCTATTATAACTACAAAGATTCGAGAATACATGAAAATGCTCTTCGTGGAATGTTGCTCTCAATCGTTTTAAATTTCCAAGTCCCAATAATTTTCACAGAAACAGAAGAAGACACTGCAAATTACCTCTTAGTCTTAGCAAGACAACAAGAAAAAGTAAAAATTGAAACTTCTTTAAGACCTATAAAAACACAAAAAACATTTGAAGAAACAAAACAATTTATTCTAGAGGGATTTCCAGGAATTGGCCCCTCAACTTCTAAAAATTTAATAAAAGAATTTAAAAGTCTCGAGAACATCTTTAATGCAACAAAAGAGCAACTTAAAATTATTGGAAATTTTCAAGAAGCTAAAATCGATAAATTCAAGGAGATATTAGAAAAATAAAATGCTAATCACATACATACTAATAGCAATAGTCATCTTACTATCAATTTTACTTTACGACCTATTAAAAAAAAATAATCAACAGGAAAAACCAATTCCAAAACCAAGCCTTATAGACCGATTGGGAACAGTAAGATATTACAAAAACCCAGAACACCAATTAGACGGCCTTATTTATGTCTCGAAAGATTTATTTTTTGAGAAATTTAAGTTGAGTAGAAACCTAAGCTATTCTGAAATAGAAAATGAGATGAGAAAAAAGAAATTAACAGAATATGCAATGTTTTGTAGTGAAATGAGTGAAATACTCTATCAGGGGAAAAAAGCAACAAGAGAAAAAATTCTAAATTTAATAAACCAATTAGAATGGTTA
The DNA here is from genome assembly GCA_964651205.1 of Candidatus Woesearchaeota archaeon. Lineage (GTDB taxonomy): Archaea > Nanobdellota > Nanobdellia > Pacearchaeales > GW2011-AR1 > CAZYXM01. The sequence goes on along the minus strand of CAZYXM010000027.1, from coordinate 4,655 downwards.
ATGATGGCAAGAACAGATATCCTCCTAAAACAAAAAGAAACTGAGAGGAAAGATAGAAACCTTCATGAAAAATTAAATTGCAAAAAAGAAGAATTAACAAAGAGAATAGAAACTTTAGGGCAGAGACCTAAATCTAAAATTAATAACCGCAATCAAAATAACAAACAACCCCAACCCCCCCAAAAATAAATAATAATCTAAATCAACTAAAACCTCTTTATCTACTGATTCAACAAGAAGATTAGAAAGCCCGGGAATGCTTGTACTTTTTGAAATCTCCATAAATTCTCCACCTGTATTAAAAGATAGGGCCTTCAAAGAATCCTTATCTACTTTTGAGATTGTTTCATAAACAGTCATTCCACCTTCAGAAGTTCCAACCGCCAAACTATAAACAGTCATCTCACTCTCTAAACAATAATCAATAGCTCTCGGAATTTCACCAACATTAAATTGCCCGTCGCTGATGATGATAACTGCTTTTCTATTATTCTGAGAAAATAAACCATCGGCAATAAAAAGGGCATTATACAAACTTGTACCATCTACATTTCCAAAATTAATATTACTAAGAGCAGCAGAAATTCTTTGTTTAGAATTATCTATTTGATGAAGAATCTTGGCATCACCAGAAAAAGAAACAAGACCAATACCCACACCCGGGGGCAAATCAGAGATAATTGTTTTTGAAAGATCTTTTGCAAATTCCATCCTGTTTGGAGAAAAATCATTAGAATACAAAGTGCATAAAACACCAATATTTTTTC
>CAZYXM010000027.1:0-3878 GCA_964651205.1 Candidatus Woesearchaeota archaeon | reverse complement strand
AGTTATCAATAAGAAAAATATAATCAAAATCACTTGAACTAGTGCTATATGAAACCTGCATCCCAGACAAAGCCAGAACAAAACAAAGTACAACTGTAACAGACAAAAATAAAGAAGTTAAATCTTTAGAAAAAAACTCAATACCAAAAACCCTTTGCATTGCTTCAAAATTCCCAAAAACTAAGGCCTTCTTCTTCCCATAAAAAATACCCCCAAAATGTAATAATACTACCACCGGAATTAAAAGCAATAAAAAAAGATAAACAGGATAAACAAATTGAATACTCACCATTACAATATATGTTTGTTCAATCTTGATCTCAAAAAAGAAACGAGTTCAGGAACAACATCCTCATGAGTATTTAGTTCAAGTAAATCCAGCCCAGACCTCTTAAAAGTCTCACGCAAAAACTTCAGCTGCCGCCCCACACCCAGCTTGTACTGTTCAGAAACCAATTTTGCATCTATTAAAATCTGTCTTGCACTATTCGGATCCTCTAAAATTAATCCAACATCTTTTTTTGGAATCTCATTATCTAATGGGTCTCTTACTAAGAAAGCAATGGTTTCCCCCTGCCCCACCAAAACCCTCAAGCTTCTCTGAAAATCTTTTCTCAAATGAATAAAATCAGAGATGACAACAAAGACTAATGATCTTCCTTTTTGTGCAAACCTTAATGAGTAATCAAGACACCCCTTAAAATTAAACTCCCCCCCATAAAAAGAAGAATTCTCTAAAAACTTTTTAATTAAAAAAAACTGATTTTTTGCATTTTTCGCAGGAAGAAACTTCATGGGTTTATCTGAGTACATAACCATCCCCACCCGATCCCCAGAGTTTAAAGACATATGGCTCATTAAGGCAACAATCTCTGCAGCATATTCTGCTTTTAATTTATCCTTAGAACCAAAAACCATGCTACTACTAACGTCTACCAAAAAATAAATGTCCAACTCCCTCTCTTCTTTATATTGTCTTGCCAATAAATCATTAGACCTCATACTTGCCTTCCAGTCAATAGCACTATAATCTTCATCTGGGCCAAATTTTCTATACGCCTCAAACTCTAATCCCTTACCACGAAATAATAAACGATAAATCTTTTTTTTAACTGCGAATTTCTTGATAGCTTTTTCGAATCTTGAGACAAGCCGTGATGTATCTAGAACAAATGAATTTTTTATGTTCATCTTACTCCACAATTACTTTATTTAAAATTTCTTTGATGACCATATCAGGAGTAACATTGTCTGCTTCTGCCTCATAGTTTAACAAAACCCTATGTCTTAAAATAGGCAATGCGACTTTTTTTACATCAGAAGGAATAACATAATCTCTCCCCGCCATTAAGGCTTCTGCTTTCGCAGCAATATATAACCCAATCGAAGCCCGAGGACTGCAGCCATATAAAATATATTTGCCAAGTTCAAATTCTTTTTTTCTTGTAGACTGCACAAGCCTCACAACATAATCCTTGACGTCATCAGAACAGTATATTTCTTTTACTTTTTTCTGGAGACTCAAAACTTTTTCTGGACTTAAAATGGGCTTCAATTTAAAATCTTCGATTCTTCCCGTAGTAATATTCTTATCTAAAATAAGTGTCTCTTCTTTAAACTCTGGATAATCCATCACCAGCTTAAACAAAAATCTGTCTAATTGCGCCTCAGGCAGACTATAAACACCACTCTGCTCAATAGGATTTTCAGTTGCCAAAACTATGAACGGATTTGGCAAGGGATATGTCTCTTTTGAAATTGTGACATTCTTTTCTTGCATTGCTTCTAACAATGCAGATTGTGTTTTTGCAGGACTCCTATTTATCTCATCAGCAATCAAAAAGTTCGTAAAAATCGGGCCTTTTAAAATTTCAAAATCGTTCTTCTTTTCATTAAATTTTGTAATCCCTATGATATCTGTAGGCAATAAATCAACAGTAAATTGCACCCGCTTCATATCACAACCCATAACAATAGCAAGAGCCTTTATCAATAAGGTCTTAGCAATCCCAGGTATACCCTCCAACAAAACATGTCCGTCACAAATTACTGCGCGGATAATCCCATGCACAATTTCCCTCTGACCAACAACGGCCTTGCTTAATTCAGTTTCAATTTTTTTAGCAAAATCTGAATCTACATCTACTACTTTAGAGACTTTCTTTTCCTTCACCATCTTTTATATATACTCCTCGTTTATTTGTTTATTAAACTTTACTCTTTTATAAATATAAAAAACAGAAATAAATACAAATACAAGCAAGAGAGAAGCCCCAGTATATAAAACTGGTTTCATGACATTATCTCCAAAAATACTTCTCTGTTCATTTCTTGCAATAGATTTTTTACAAGCTTCAACAACTGCCTGTGCTTTTTCTCTAGCTTCTTCATTTTTTCCTTCAAAAAATAATTTTTCTGCTTCATTCAATAATTCCTGCAACTCTAAACATTCTGGATTTTCAGCAACAATCTTTTCTGTAAAAATAAATGTCTCATCGTCTGCAAATAATTTTGATAAATCAGTGATCTCAACATAAAATGCTGTTGATTCTGAAATCTTAGGGCTTGTTGATTCTGCTTTAATCAAGATTTTGTATTTTCCAGGTTCAAAACTATTTACATTTATTGCAAAGGGTATTTCTTCGTAGAATCCAGGACTTAGAGAATCAATTTGTAAAAACCCTTCTTCAAAATCAAGATAAATGTTGTCTGTTAGAGCATCTTTGAATGTGACCTCCCCAGAAAGTTTTATATTTGATAAAGAAACCTGGCCATCGTTCTCTACTTTAATCGTAGAATTTATCTCACTCTGTCCTTGGAGGGTTATATCGTCTGGAACATTAATATTAATTGACGCTATTTTTGTTGTACCCCCGCCACCTCCACCCCCCGAAGTTGTCTGAGTAACTGTCTGAGTAACTGGTGCTGTAAATGTAACTGTAAAGTTATTTCCAGTAGTCGTATTTGTAGAGTCATTTACAATAAAATATACACTTTCAGAAAGAGCTTCAAGAGCATATAAATCTAAAACAAAGTCTGAATAATCATATGTCTCTGGGAGCGTGGTGCTTGCTGTTGAACCTTCTGCACGAATTCCACTTGAGACCGTATTACTTAAAACCTGAAAAGTAACATTCTGTTGATAGTATGTATCTGAATAATCTAAATCAGAGATATAATCAGACAAGGTTATTGAAATTGGTGTCGACGCCCCATATGCTCCAGCTTGTGCAGGAATAATAGAAATTGTCGGCGCGTGATTAACATGTGTAACGTTCAACTTGAAATTTCTTGTCACATTCAAAGTTCCACGAGCAGCTGTTAAATTAGAATTATTTGAATAAACTATCAGTGTTAAATTTTTCAGATTTCCATAGGTCTCATCAGAATAACTAGCATTATAGGTCCAATTAAAATATGTTGAATTTCCATAACTAGAGACATTTTCAACAGAAACCAAATCCCCATAACTACAATCAGAACTATTTTGATAACTACAAGAGATTGAATCAATCCAAAATTCATAAATTAAATTTTCTTGCACAGAATGATTTACAGAGAGGTTAAAAACATATGATTGGTTTTCAGTTAAATTAAAAACCGCACCAGAAGCAGGAAAAACAAATTCAGGAGCATCGTAGATTAAAAGCCAAAAGTCCTCATAGGAGACCTCGTTATCTCCCCCACTTAACCCAGAATCATTTACACTAATATTAAAATGATACCTTCCTGCGTGAGTTGAATTCGTTGTTAAATTAAACAACCCGGTTGTGGTGTTAAAATAACTTCTAAAGTAATCTATCCCATAAAGCATAGTGTAATTAATTACCAAACTTCCAGAGCTTTCGTCTCCATCTTCTTCATCTGTTACATTAATA
>CAZYXM010000026.1:0-7890 GCA_964651205.1 Candidatus Woesearchaeota archaeon | reverse complement strand
TATTTTCTGGTATCCCAGGAGCTATCTATGGTGGTATAGCGGGAAGAGTAACAGGAGCAGGAATTGTTCCTGGTGCTTTAACAGGATTAGCAGGACAGGAACTCATCCAAACATATAAAAACTCGTCAGCCCCGAATTTAGTATGAATGCTAAAACCCAAACAAGACATGTGATGAGGGTAAAAATCAACCCTTTAAAAAAATTCATAAATCGGTTTCTGTATCTGCTCGGCTACTTTGGTCCTGGAAACAACCTAAGAGTTTGGGCAAATAAGAAAAGAGGCGTAAATATCGGGAAAAATGTTTTTATAGACGCCTTTGTTCACATTGACACGGCAGTCCCAAATTTAATAAAGATCGAGGAAGGTGTGAAATTATCTGTTGGGGTAAAAATCTTTGCTCACAACTCTGTCTTTCAAGATATTGATGATAAAAATCCGATTATTCTATCTCCTGTAACTATTAAAAAGAAGGCTCAGATAGCCCCAAATGCTATAATCTTAGAAGGTACAACCATTGGAGAAGGATCAATTATTGGGACCTCTGCAGTTGTTAACAAGGATGTTCCCAAGGGCGTTATTGCTGTGGGAATTCCAGCAAAACCGATAAAAGAATGCAAAGAAGCAGTAAAAGCCCTATTTGGTTAGTTTTTCTAAAACTTCTAACCTCTCCTCTTTAATTTCTAACTTTCTTAAGTCTCTCTTATCTAAATAACGAATTAATTTCGCATCTTCTTCTTTTGGAATAACCATATTTTGTGGGTTTTCGCTTACTTTAAATTCAAATCCAGTCTCTTGTCTCACGTCTTCTATAGAATAAGAAGGATTAATCTTAGTCAGCGTAATTTTTCCATCAGGAAATTCAAAAACACACATATTTGTAATGATTTTTTCAGGCCCCTTACCTTTATCCCACCCGGCAGCAGTTACAAAATCAACCTTTTCAACAAAAACTTTCTTGTTATGATTTGGGATATATAAAATAGCTCTTTTTAGAAATCTCATTACATCTTCTACCCCCATCCCCCCCGGGAGACGCACTTTCGGATTCTTATAATCTCCAATGAGGGTATTATTCATATTTCCAAATTTGTCAACCTGCGCGGGTCTTAAAAACTCCAAATCAATTTTTCCTTCTTGGAGTAAATCTAAAAACCCGCTTAGCCCCATGAAGTCTCCCCCGTTGTGATAATTCTCTAAGCAAAATGTGGATGGAATTTTCAAGTTCACCAACGGATTAGACCAAAATCCACCAATAAAATTTATCCTTTTCTTTTTCATAGCAAACATCGTGGCAACAAGTGGAATAAATGTTGCTGTACCTTGTACAATTGTTTCTCCATCTTGAATTTCATTAGCTAAGTTCACAACCAAAAAATCTGCAACAGGAAAGTCATTTTTTTTCATTTAAAAAATTCCATATTTTATTGAGATTAGGGGCATAAAAATTATTACATCCAGTGGGCAAGGAACCCTGGGGTGCGACCACAATATAATCTACAATCTTATTCTGAATGCTAATTTTTTCTGAATCAATTTCTCCTATTTCTTCCACACTAACAATTACAATTTTAGAGGCCATTGCCATCTCCCTTTCGCAAAAATCTGGAGCATCAATGAGGATATTACCTTTCTTATCTGCCCTATGTGCGTGGATTAAACAAACATCTGGATTAACCGGTTTTATTTTGCAGATATTCCCACTTTTTTCGCAAATAGAGCTAGTTTTAGAAATATCTGAATTTACTAAAGAAGTTGTTTCGAAGAATTCTTTTTTTTCAGCACCTGCTTTTAATCCCAAATAATAAATTAATTCTGTTAAATCTTCAAATTCTACTTCTCCAGACTCTACAGCTTTTCTCATTAAACTAGAACCCCCAAGCCCCTCATACCCAACATATGCTGCAAAAATCTTTTTTACCTTTTTATTTTTTAGCAACAAGTCAACATCAATTGAACCCCCTAAAACAAACAATTTTAAATCTTTTACATCATTCTTTAAAATTTCTTCGACAAGAGCAACAGGTTTTCTATTTATAGTAAAGCCGCCGATAGCAATAGTAGAACCAGATTTTATAATTTTCTTTATTTCTTCCAAATTCACGAACTTCATGTTTTATTTTTCTCTCTTATCTCTTGCATATATTGTGTAAGGGGAATATCAAATTCTATCCCTTCTCCCAAATCCGGAACACCCTTTTCGTCGATATGATATGCAAACTGGTGTAAGTCCTTTCCTGCAGGTGTATGTTTTCTCATTTTCCCCTCTATTTCAAAACCTAGCTTTTCAAATAATGCCAGAACTGTTGGATTCTCGCCAACAAGAGAGTCTGTGACTTTTCTTCTCCCTTCTAAATCAAAAACCTTTATTGCAGAACGGTATAAAAGCTTTCCTATTCCATGCCCCCTATAATCAGGAAGAACGGCAACTTTTCCACCTTTTCCAATATGTGCTTGTGGCCTATGTAATTTTAAGGCGCCGCAAATTTTACCTTCTTTTTCTACTACGATTAAAGAAACCTTCCCCTTTTCATTCTCTTTAAGGCTTTTTTTAACTTCGTCTATATCTGTATATGGAAGAAATCCGCCTCCTGATCGGTATACCTCTAAAACCTCTTCAGCTTCTTCAATTCGTGCTAATCTTACTTTCATATTGTTTAGAAAGAAGAGTTGTTTTTAAAGTTTTATATCCTTAGAGGGTTGTAACTCAAATTTCATAGATGTGACGGGGAAAAGAAAAGGGAAAAGAACATAAAGTTTTGGAAACTCGTTGATGAATAACTCAATTGGTTTAAAAATCTTAGAGGCTAACCTCCCCCCCCCCCCACAAATAAATTTCCTTTTTAAAATTTTAACCCGTGATTTTGTGTAATATGATTGTTCATTTGAACCAAAGTAATCAAAAGTAAAATATGAAAAAACCTTCTTATGGGTGGGGTCTGAAAATGTTCCCATGCTTGGAAATGTTGGGACCTCAATTACAATTTTTCCGTTTGATTTGCAAATCCTACATAATTCTCCCAACATTTTGTCTAAGTTTATTTCAAGGTGTTCCAGCACATGATTTGCATAAATTATATCAAACTCCTTATTTTTGAAGGGGTATGGAATTTTGTTTAAATCATGAACAACATCCACCCCCTGAATCTTAACAAAGTCTAGGCCAATCGCCCCGATTGTCTTGTGCTTGCCGCAACCGATATCAAGAGTTTTCATAGGACTCCAAGTTTATACCTACTTAAAAACTTTTTGAATTGATTTTCTTTTTTATAGATAGTCTCCAAGAAGCTGGAAAGAGTCCAAGAAAAAAAATTCTTAGCCTGTGGGATTTTTTTCTAGAATTATGTTTCCTAAAAACTTTCACTGTTTCCTCTGTGATTTCAAGGTCTTTGCAGAGTTTATCGAAACTTTTTTCTGGATTTTTGAAGAACTCTTCAAATTTTAAAATGTGAACATTTGTTTTTCCAAATGCTTTGGTCCATTGTTTGCAATTTTTTTGGTATTTTAGATTTTCTTCATCTAGCTTTTTTCTTGCCACCTTATGCGACTCTCTAACTTGGTCTTTGTCCCTTAAGATGATTATAATGTGTGAATGGGGGTTGAATTTTTTGATCCTTTCTATTGCTTCCTTGGAAGAAAAATAGTGGGAGGCTTCTCCAATAAATTTTTCATTTTTTGCTTTTTTGAATAAACTTAGATAGTCCTCTCGGGTTTTGATTGTTTTCTGTGAGAATTTATTCTTATTGTCGAGGAAAAAGTCTGGGCCCTTTAGTGGAGACATAAAAACTTCTGGATGTTTCTTGAAATAGTTGTAGAGCGAGGTGGTGCCACTCCGGGGGGCTCCGACGATGAAAAAGTTGGGTTTTTTAGGGCTCATCTAGATTAAAATCCTGGTGGGCTTTTAAAGATTCCCTTCCCTAGTTAGTTTTTAGTAATTTTTTGCCAAGAAGGTGGAAGTCCTTCCAAGATCTCTATATTTTCAAATTCTTGGCTTTTCATCGGTCCCTTTGACCTAGCCCATTCGGCCATTTTATGGATCCCTTCTTCCAAGGAATATTTTGATTCTACTCCGAAGATATTCTTTACTTTTTCGTGTGCAGAATAGGCATGTTGAACTTCTTTTCTTGCTGGTTTGTGTGAATGACAGGATTCTGTATCTTCTATTCCGAACTCCTTACAAATCCCTTCTAAAAGATTATGAATAGAGTGGGGGGTGTCAGATCCTACATTGAAAATCTGATTGTAAGATTCTGGTACTTGAACTGATTTAGCAATTATGGGCGAGACATCCTTGATATAAGAAAAAGCTCTTGTTTGTTCTCCATCGCCGAAAACTGGAAGCTGCTTTCCCTTCATGATGTTGTTCATGAATATTCCAATAACATTTCTGTAGGGGTCTGCTATGTTTTGGTTTTCCCCATATACATTATGGGGTCTAAAGATTATATAATCCAAACCAAACATTTCATGTGCGGATTTAAGGTCTTGCTCGACAGCTAACTTAGAAATTCCATAGGGGTCTTCTGGTAGGGGGGTTGTTTCCTCTTTCATTGGAAGTTGATTTTTTCCATAGACGGCAATTGAAGAAGTGAAGACAAAGCATTTAATCTTGTGTCTTATCGATTCATTGATCAAATTTATTGAGCCAAGAAGATTATTTTCATAATTAAAATATCTAATGAAATGACTAAGACCTTCTGCAGCATAGGCTGCCAAATGAAAAACATAATCGAATTTTTCTTTTTCAAATAGGCTTTTAATAAGTTCTTTATCATTGATACTGCCTTCGATAAAGGTGGCTTCACCCGGAATGTTCTCCTTGAAGCCGCCACTTAAATCGTCTAGGATGATTACCCCATAGCCTTCATCTAATAGTTCTTTGGCAACATGGCTCCCAATAAACCCTGCTCCTCCAGTAACTAATGCTTTCATTATTTTCTGAGAAAAAGTTCCTTAATAAAGTTAATTGTGATTTGAGGATAATTAGTCATTGTCCCCATAGGGGTAGAGTTTTATCGGCGTTTTGTTTATTAATGCGTGCCAGACACCGATGAAATAATCTTTTATCAATGAAGAATTTTTGATTTTGAGAAACTTGTAAAAACGTACGGTTGCAAAAAACGTTGTATGGAGGAGGAGAACGATAAAAAAATAATATAATGGTTTATTTCTTTTTATCACTAGGAGCCAATTTCTGGATCCATAGTATGTGCTTATTGAATTTTCTCGCTTATCCTTTTCAAATGCTGCACTAACCTTGTGCCAAATATGGGAATTGGGGACATATAAACATTTATACTTATATTTTGTCGCCCTTAAACACCATCCCGTTAATTCATGAATAAAGAAAAGATCAGAATCAAACAACCCAATTTTCTTCAGAGTATCTGAACGTAACATTAAAACACAATCTATAGCATCTACAACTTTATTCACTTTGTCTCTTATTTTTTCTTTTTCCCCTTGCTGTCTTGGTGAAAATCCCCAAGGATGATAATCGCATCCGGCGCACCAAATTATATCTTTGGGATTCATGTAATAGAGTTTCGGGCCGGCGACCGCGACCTCTGGATGTTTTTCCATTGAATCTACTAAAATATTTAGAAAATCTTTCCTTACAACCATGTCATTGTTCATCACCAATACATATTTTGAATTATTTTTCAAGGCCTTTCTTATTCCCACATTTGTTCCCTCTGCAAGTCCCAGGTTTTTTTTATTTTCTAAGAGTATAACTTCTCCGAAGTTTTTTTTCAGTTCTTTCTGAGATCCATCAGTTGAACCATTGTCCACGGCGATGATTTCATAGTTTCTATAACTTATTTTTTTTAATGACTTTATTAAATCAATAGTAATTCTTGCCATTCCAATTTACAAAAACAATTGAAACTTTTGGTTGTTTCATTTTAAAATTCTCAAAACTTTTTTACTTACTCCCGGAGAACCATAAGGATTCTTAAAATCCTTAATTTTGAATTTGTCTTCGCTAAATTCTTTTATCTTTTGTTTTCCAAGGTTTATGTCCACTCCTACAAGTGCTTGAAAGTTACTCTCTAATCCTTCCTGCCTCTCAGTGTTTTTTCTTAGTAATACGCAAGGAATTGAGAAAACTAAACTTTCTTCTTGCATGCTTCCTCCGTCGCAGATTATTAACGAAGAATTTTTTATTTGCATTGTAAATGAAACATAGTCTTGTGTGGGAATTATTTTGATGTTTTTATTTTCTTTGACCGTTTCTAAAAGGCCGAATTTTTCAAGTTGCTTTTTTGTGTTCTCGTGCATCGTCCAGAAGCATTGGAACTTTATCGAAGATAAGATTTCCACAATATTTTGCATCCTCTTCTTATTATTTATATTTTCATGACGGTGGATTGAGATTAATCCGAATTTTTCTTTTGAGAGGGGGTTAATCTTTTTTGCTTTCGCTAAATTGTAAGCATAATCAATTGAATCAATGACACTATTGCCTGTCAAACAGATTGCTTTTTTATTTCTATATTTTTTCACGTTTTCGCAACTTCTTTTTGAAACAGTGAGGATGATGTCTGAAAAATGATCTGCAATTTTTCTTGAGATTTCTTCGGGGAATGGTTCTCTTAAAGATTCGCTTCTTAGTCCGCCCTCTAGATGAACATTTTTATATTCTTTAGATAGATTTAATAACTTTGAAGAACCAACAGCCGTCGCCGCTGTTGTCATGGTGTCCCCATGATAAACAACGTATTTTATGTCTTTTAATCTTCTCAGAAGTCTCCTTGTTTTAAAGATTGTTGAGAACAACCAGAATATTGAAATGGGGTTTATCTTGCTCCAGAATTTACTTTCCTTTTTTGGTTCCTTGCTCAAAATAAAATCCGGTTTTTTTACTCCAAATGTTTCGCATAAATTTCCGAGAGAATGTTGTCCAGAATGAATGAAGTAATAATCCTTTTTTTGTTTTTGTAATTCTAACATAATGGGAAAACTTTTGATTAGCTCTGCTCTCGTCCCGATTATAAATGCAATTTTCTTTTTGTCTTTCATTTTAAATTCTTAATTTTTCTTAAAACAAATTATCGAATTCAGCATAATCTCCAGAAGTTCTTAAGAATTCTTCATGGATTTTTGTATTTGCTGGATAATCAACATCCCAGATTTTTATTGGGCCCCTAAATCCCTGATAATAAACAAACTCTCCGACACTTGCTCCCTGCGAATTAAGAGAATCTACAGCAATGTCATCCTCAGCGTGTGCCAATTTTATTGTGGGATATTGGTTAAGGGGATCATTCATTAGATAAAGTCTTGCGAAGAGTCCGTTCTGAACCCTGGGGGAGAGATAGATTCCGGCACCTAAATTATTAATATTTAATCCCTTAGTTCCCTGAGAAACATATGGAATTAACATAAACGTGCTCTCTAGCCCAGACTTAAAATCATAAATTTGTTCATTAAAATAAACATATCTTAGTGGGATGCTAATTTGTTTGTTATTATATCGGAAAACAGCTGTCGGTTGTTTAATGGTTACCTGCCCCCCGTTTAGAGATGTCTCAACAATTGCTCCGAGTATATAAGATTTATAGTTTGGCCGATCATATTTATCATAGGTTGGTCCAGGAATAAAAGTTCCATTATAATTTATATCTTCGTCTACAGCCCCTCCTAACTGATAAATTTGCCTGGTTCCAGAAGCAGTTTCAACAGTTTGTTTTTCATCGATAATGCCAACAGAAATAGAAGAGTATCTATCATTTTCTAAATCTCCCCCAATTTTTGAATATGCTGCGTATTTACCCAAATCCGTTGGATCAATAAGCAAATGAGAAACTTGATTTGTTTTCATAAAACTAAGTGCTGTTTCTGGTTTTGGTGTTGTTAAAATATAACTCCCTATCAAATGGTCTCTAAAT
>CAZYXM010000025.1:0-8045 GCA_964651205.1 Candidatus Woesearchaeota archaeon | reverse complement strand
ATCCAAATTCGCTTCGCGAACTTCTCTTAATCGCGATGTTAAACATAATAGAGAAAAAACTCAGACAGTTGGGCTTTATTGCGAAGTTATTTAAACTTCTTAATTATTATTCCAAATATGATAGAAACAATACTCCTAATTTTAACAATTGTTTTTTTACAAGGAAGTAGTATTCCTCAATTTGTTAAAAATTATAAAACAAAATCAACAAAAGATATTTCTGTCATTTTTCCTTTAATGATTGTAATCGGTTACACCTTTGCATTAATAGTAGCTTTTATGACAGAAAACATTTACTTTCAGATTTTGTATATTGTTGGAATAATAAATTTTTTACTCCTTATAATTCAGATTTTGTATTATCGTAAAAAATAAAGCCTAACTTCCAAGATTTGATGGACGTTTTTTCTCTACTTCTCCATTTCGCTTCGCTACACTTCGACCACGCCTTGCAGGCTCTCGCTTCGCTCGGGACGTTTAACAGCGATTAAGAGGAAAATCCCTTGCAGGAATTTTCCCAAATCCTCGCCATCTCTGAAAAAATTCTCAGCTCTGTTTCACGAGGAGAATTTTTTCGAGGGCTTCGGACTTCTCTTAATCGCGATGTTAAATACCCTTGAAAAAGTGCGCCAATAGAATATTATATATATACAATATCCTCTTAAGAAAATATGGATATCGGTAAAACACTTTATGTAACTGATAGAAAAAAATGGCATTCCTGGCTTACTAAAAACCACAACAAAGAAAAAGAGATCTGGCTTATTTATTATAGAAAATCATCTGGCAAAAAAAGAATTCCATATAATGATGCAGTTGAAGAGGCACTCTGTTATGGTTGGATAGATAGCACTATGAAAGGTATGGATGAAGAAATGTTTGCTCAGAGATTTACTCCAAGAAGACCAAATAGTATGCTCTCACAAATGAACAAGGAAAGGATTCGTAGACTAATTAAACAAAAGAAAATGACAGAGAAAGGTCTTACTGCTGTTAAACATGTTTTTGATAATTCATTAAAGAATTTAAAATGTATAATTAAAACAGATATTCTCAAATCTTTGAAGGAAGACAAAAAAACTTGGGAAAACTTTCAGAAATTCCCTGAATCATACAAACGTATTCGGATTGAGTGGATAGAAGGAACCAGAACTCGCCCAGAACTTTTTAAAAAGAGACTGGGATACTTTCTTAAGATGACTTCAAAAAATAAAAGATATGGAATGGTACAATAATAGTAATACGATGCACTTTTTCAACTTCTTCGTTACGCTCGACCACGCCGCACTACAACCCCCTGCTGCCTCATCTTTAAAGGCGAGGTGAAAAGAAAGCAAAATATTAATTCTAGAAACCCTTCAAGAAAGTAGGAAGTTAACCACAAATCAAAAACCCTAAGACTTCAAATCCAGAATAGCAGAAGCAATATCCCCCTCAGACTTTTCCAAAGCTTCACGAGCTTTGTCTTCTGAAACATCGGCTTTTTCTACAACCATCTTGACATCTTCATCACTAAAACTCTGTGCAGACTCTTCTGAAACCTCACCAGAAACCTGGAAATTCTCTTGGCCTTGCATTTTAACCCTTGTCACAGAAGGATTTTCAATTACAATATTTTTATCATCACATTCAATTATAACACGATTAGCATCTATTGGCACCTGAGAAATCCCCATCCTCTTCATGACACCTTCTATTTGTTTTGGATTTATATTTGGCATTTTAACTTAATGGCGTGAGAGTTTTCAATAAGAAAGAAGCCACAATAACTAAAATAACAACAACCACAACAGCGGTAGGGGAAAACTTTATTTTCGAATTATACTCTTCCTTGAATCTTGTTAGCCCCCCATACCCTGGGAGCATTACTTCTCCTGCCATAGTATTATTTTGTTTATGGGGTTTTTAAGTTTGTCTATGCCCCCCGACCCGCCAACACCCCCACTATGGAATGGGCGACTTCGTCGCTTATTATAAAAACCTATTTGTTAATCTTCAATCAGATTAAAGGATTTTCTATTTTACAAACCCTTAAGAGAAAGTTATCAGCAAACATCACCACAACAAACCTTAAAAATCTCAAAATCATCATCAAAACATGAACAAATGGATTGAAATCTTGGTGGGACTGTTAGTTATTCTACTTGGTGTTCTATTATGGGCAACAACCCTCGGAATTGGTTTCTGGGATTTTGGAACAGCAGCCTGGGAATTGGTAAAAGGCGGGGCGGTGTGGGTGATTCTATTAATTGGGTTTGTCTTGTTAGTATTAGGCATCTCAGATTTAAAGGAATGATTAATAAATAACCTTTTGAGATTATGTTCCTAATTGTATCCACAAAACTTAGGCACAATAATTAATATAAACTTTCTTAAACAAACTCTACAAAAGATGGTATCAAAATTATGTATTCGATGCAAGGGTAAGGGTTTGTGCGGAAGGCCTTGCGAAATTCTCCAGAAATTTAAAGACAAAGCTCCCAAAGTAAGATTACATTTCTCTGGAAGCAGTCCGCCTGAAATTTTTGTAGGCCGTGTTGGTTATCCAAATGTGTTTTCTGGAATTCTCGCTCCTATTGAAAAAGGAGATACAGAACAAATGGCTTCTCCAGAAGAATGGATTAATAAGGATTTGTCAATTGAACAAATATTAGAATTAAGAGGACAAATGGTTTATGCTCGCGGCGAAGGAAATATAAAATCTCCAAAAAGTCTAACATCAGTAACACAAGAAATCGCATTATCAAGTAAATCTGTTTCAACAGAATTCTTTCTAAAAAAAGCTCCGAGTTTTAGTTTTTCTGCAGGAAAACTTTTCAGCATCATGGCCAACCCCGCCCCAGTCAGTCGAGTGATTTTAGAAGAGAATCCAACAGTTAACAAAAAAGTTGATTACATAACATCTGATATAGATGTCAATGCAAAAACAGCACTGCAAGAACTTTACAATTCAAAAATACAAACAAGCCATTTACAAAAACTTTTGTCTGCTGGTCTACTCGGTGTAAAAATACAAAGAAGAATGGTGCCGACTCGTTGGTCAATCACAGCAGTTGACGACCTACTTGGAAAAGAACTCTTAGAAAAAATAAGGTTAAACCAAGAACTAACAAATATAGAACTTTGGCACGCAGATTACAATGGGAATCATTTTGAAGTCTTGTTGTTGCCAGAAAAATGGAGTTTTGAAGTTATAGAAGTTTCATTTCAAGGAAGCACATGGGCTCAGGAGATAGGTTCAGAAGGAGATGTTTTTATGCAAGACTATGAGGGGTTTTTCAAGAGAAAAACCTATGCAAAAAATGTCGTCGGTGCCTATTATGCAGACAGACTAGCAGTTTCAGAATATCTAAATAAAATAAACAGACAAGCAACAGTCATTTTACTTCATGAAGAGCTACCAGAGTATTATGCTCCCCTTGGCGTTGGAATTATAAGAGAAACCTTAAGAAGAATGTTTTCATCAAAAGAAAATAAAGAAACACCACAAACAATCCAAGAAGCTTTAATTACCATGGGTCTAAGATTAAAAGCCCCAATTCAAAAATATAAATCAATGTCGTGGGTTCTAGAAAATTACAAAAAACAAAAGAAAATAACAGAATGGATAGGATAGTCATCCAAAGAAAACAACAAAAAAACTTTCAACAACAGCTGCGATAAATAACAAGGGGAGTGTGATAAAAACAAAAACCTTTAAAGATTCTATTAAGTTTCTTTTTGTATTCTTGCTAGCATTTTTTGTAAAAATTTCCCGTCCAAGTCTAAGTCCAAGTGAGATTGAGATAAAGATTGCAGGCAATTCAAAAATCCCATGAGGCAATAGCCTCCATAAAACAGAAATACCTGCTTCTACTGTTGCCATTCTTGCAACAAATCCAATAATATAAGCATTTGAAACAGTTATTGTTAGTGTGGGGATTGCTACAAAAAACCCAAGAAAACAGGCAAGAAAAGCGGTTTTTGCATTATTAATAAAAATCAAACTAAAAGTTTTAAGAAAACCTAAACCTTCAAATCTTAATGCTAATTCTTTTAGCATTTCTAGAATTTCTTTTTCCATAAAAACAGGAAAGAGGAAACCAATAAAACCAAATAGAATAAATAACGCAATAGAAAAAACAAGATATTTTTTAGACTCTTTTAAAAATTCCCAAGATTCTTTATACTGTCTTTCAATTGAAAATTTTTCATTCTTGATTTTTTTATTCATTTTCTTTTAACTTGAGAAATATCTGGAAATCATCCTTGTTTTTCTTGGATATCTCTTTCTTAAATAAACTCCATAAATCACCCCGAGAAGCAAACCCCCAAAATGCGCGGTGTTCCCAATCCCCAAGGGTAATCCAATAGACAGAGCCCAGATAAAGAAAGTCAACCCTACCATTGCTAACCACATTGGCATCGGAATTATAAAGAAAACTAAAACTCTTAATTTTGGGGTCAAAACAGCAAGCAATCCTCCAAGACAAAAAATAGCCCCAGAGGCACCAACTGCATAAGTCATTGGATCTCCAAAAAATCTAGCACCCCAACCCCCTCCCCCAAAAAACCCTGCTAATGCAACAAACATCAGCCCAGCAAACAACCCCCCAATAAAATAAAGCCAGATATATCTTTTCTTTCCAATTAATTTTTCCACAAAACTCCCAATAAATAATAATGAAATCATATTAACAATCAAGTGCGTTGAAAAAATCCCTCCAGGAGCATGAATAAACATACTTGTCAAAAAAGTCCAAATATATTTCCCTTTTAAAATCGCATCTGGTTGCAATGCAACATATTTCAAAAAGTCTTGTCCGTATTTATACAATAGAATAATAAAAATCGCATAGGCAACAACATTTGCTAAAATCAACCAACCAGTAACAGAAAAGCTAATCAGTGGTTTTTTTCTATAATAAGGACTATGAGTAAATGTTCTGTGCTTTACTCCACCATATCTCGAATTGTGTTTATCTTGAAACCAAGCCATGTTTACCTCAATAAATTAAGTATTAAGAATTTAAAACTACTTCTTTTTTTTTGCTCTTGTTACCTTCTTTTTCACTTTCTTAATTTTTTTACTCTTCTTCAAAGGTTTTTTCTTCACAACCTTCTTTTTAACAACCTTCTTCTCTCCATTTTTCTTTTTCTCTTTTTCTCTTAACTTTTTATTAGCTAATCTTTTTTTAGCTCTTTCTTTCTTCTTCTCCTCATCTTCCTTCTTCTGCTTTCTTTTTTGCTTTTTTCTTTTTATTATTCTAATTAATATCAATTCTTCCCGGATTTTCACAAGTTCTTTTTCTTTTTTTGTGATCTTCCCCTTTAGCTCTCTTATTTTTGGAGAATTATCAGAAAGTTCGTAAACTTCTGCACATTCTTCACAGGAAAAATCATGTTCCAACGCAGTCTCTTCAGATACTTCAATATTGCAACCCTTGCAGATATAGTATCTTTTTAATTCCCTAGCCTTTAACAGGGACTTAAATCCCTCGATATTTCTAATTAATTCTTGTTCTAATCTAATCAAACATTTTTCAGTGTCAAGTGTCCAATAATAAATATACCATCCCTTTCTCTTGTCTTTTTTTCTAATAAAAGAAACAAGCCCATCTGCAGAAAGTTTGTAAAGAATATTTCTAATTTGATTAATAGTCATATCCATCTTCCTAGCAATTAAGAATTCATTCACATCTTTTTTCTTAAAGAGTATCTCTACGATTGGCGCGGCATCTACTCCCGCCATCTCCTCAACAAGTTCCCTAAGAAGTTTTTCTTGCATATAATCTTGTTTTAAATTTCTATTAAATACTTTTCTATTCTCTCTGTTGTCATTTTATAATTAAGATAAAGGTATAAAAGATAATTTGTAGTCTAATTTATATGGGTTTATTTAATAAAAAAGAGAAAGTTCCAGAGTTACCTATGGCTCCGAGGCTCCCAGATATCCCTAAAAATGAAATAGAGCAAAAAGAAATTTCTGGATTACCATCTTTGCCTGGGAATGCTGGAGAGGGATTAAATAGGGAAATGGTAAAATCTGCAGTTCAAGATGATTTTGATAATAATTTTGACGAAGACTCTTCTGGTAAAAACGAGGTGGTTATGGAATCCCCCCAAGGGGATTCCCATAACAGATATATGTCCCCTGGAGGATTTGGGATTCCGAACCCCCCACCAAAAAATATGCAATCGAGCATATCAGAAAAAGAAAATCTAAAACTCTCGCACTTAAAGCAGAGAATTCCAAGACCACCAATACCAGAATTACAAAGAGAAAAAAGAGAAATGATTTTTGTAAGAATAGATAAATTTCAAGAAGCAAGAAAAGAACTAGATGACATACAAAAAACAGTAAAACAAATAGAATCTGTTTTGTCTAAAATGAAAGAAATTAAATCAAAAGAAGACTCTGAAATTTCAAGTCTGACAGACGAGTTAGAAAGCATAAAAGCAAAACTAGATTCAATTGATTCTGGAGTCTTTAATAAGGCTTAAATGAAATCTCCCAAGGTGGTTTATGTTTCTGTAGAAAAAAGAGATTATTTAGAACAAAAAGCAAATATTCTGAAAACGCAAATGCAAATTGTTAATCTCCAAAAAAAGATTAAAGACATAAACCTGACAAGGTTAAACAAAGTAAAACAACGGGGCTTACTTACAAATTTATTTTCAAACCTTTCTTCTAAATTAGACAAATTAGAACAGGGATTGCCTGAACCAAAAGTTCCAAAACAGTTTCAAGAAAAACCCGTAATAAAAGAAATCAAAGTTGAAGAAAAAAAAGATAAGAAACATAAAAAGTTTAGAATAACCGAGGACCAACAAGAAATTAATCGCCTTGATGAAGAGCTTCAAGAAATACAAGAAAAGCTTCGTGCTTTGAATTCTGGTTAGAAACAAAATCTTAAAAACCCGCTGAACATAGAAAGACTATGAAGTGGGATAGAAAGAAATTAATCCAAGATTATATAAAATTCTTCAAAAGCAAGGGGCATAAGGAGACTGTTAATTCTAGTCTTATCCCAGAAAATGACCCGACTGTGCTTTTTACAACAGCAGGCATGCACCCCCTTGTTCCATTTTTAATCGGGGAAAAACACCCACAAGGAAAAAGATTAGTTAATGTTCAAAGATGCATAAGAACACAAGATATAGACCAGGTCGGAGATACTTGCCATCATACCTTCTTTGAGATGTTGGGGAATTGGTCGCTTGGAGATTACTTTAAACAAGAAGCAATTGAAATGTCTTTTGAGTTTCTTACAAGAGTTTTGAAATTGTCTGTTAGAGATTTAAGTGTTAGTTGTTTTGCAGGAGACGAGACCGCAGGAAAAGATGAAGAATCTGCAAAAGTGTGGCAATCACTTGGAATAGCAAAAAATAAAATAAAATTTCTAGGTAAAAAAGATAATTGGTGGGGGCCAGCTGGTAAAACAGGACCTTGCGGCCCTGATACTGAAATGTTTTATAATGATCTAGAAATCTGGAATAATGTTTTTATGCAATATGTAAAAGATGAAAAAGGAAAATACAATGAAGCAAAACAAAAGAATGTGGATACTGGGATGGGGGTGGAAAGAACCATCGCTGTTTTAAATAGGGCAGAGGATAATTATTTAACAGACATCTGGCAACCAATTATTAAGAAGATTGAAAAAATTTCTGGAAAAACTTACAAAGGAAATGAAAAAGAAATGAGAATAATTGCAGATCATATCAAAGCATCTGTTTTCATTGTTGCAGATGGTGTTTTGCCTGGAAATTCTGAACAAGGTTATGTTTTAAGAAGATTAATAAGAAGAGCAGTTCGTTATGGAAAATTTTTAGGTATTGAAGCCTTCACAAGAAAAGTTTCTCTACCTGTTTTTGATATTTATGATGATCATGAACCTTTGCAAAAACAAAAGACAATCATTTTAGATGAAATCGAAAGAGAAGAAACAAGGTTTACATTAACACTTGAACAAGGAATAAAAGTTTTCGAAAAAAATTCAGAAGGTTCAAAAGGCATAGATGGAAAAAATGCTTACACGAAATTTATTCCGGATATAATCTTA
>CAZYXM010000024.1:0-8293 GCA_964651205.1 Candidatus Woesearchaeota archaeon | reverse complement strand
ATTAATAAGAGACCGCTCCAATCAAACATATGAGATATTAAACAAAATAAGAATTGTTTTTATTCAACTTCTAGCACCCATCTGCCCCCTTATAACAGAGCACATTTGGCAACAGCTTCGGGAGAATAAAATTGTAAAAGAAGAATCTATTCACCTAACCAACTGGCCAAAACCAGATGCAAAAAAGATAAATCAAAAATTAGAAAAAGAATTTGAACTTTTATTTGAGATACTTGAAACAGGACTAGCGCAAAGAGACAAAGCACAAATCGGATTGAAATGGCCTCTTGCAAAAGCGACAATATCATGCAAGGAAACTCCAAAAAAAGAAGTACAACAAATAATCATGAACCAATTGAATGTGAAAAAGCTTGAATTCAAGAAATTTGACACCCTTTCTATAGAATTAGACACAAAACTCACAGAAGAATTAGAAGCAGAAGGTTATGCTCGAGAATTATTGAGGGCAATCCAAGCTACAAGAAAAAAAGCAGGGCTTGTCAAATCAGACATAATCTCTTTATCAATAGAATTCCAACACAAAAAACAAGAAATAATCTCAAAATTAATTGAAGAACAAAAAGAAAAAATCGGAGCAAAAAATCTCAAATTCAACAGTTCAGATCCAATAGAAAAGCATAGTCACTCTACAGAGGGAAAAATTAAAGATAGAAAATTTAGAATATCATTAAAAGTTTTGTCGACGAGAAAATGAGTTTTCACTCCTTAAAAAGCAGAATTTCGAAAGAAACATTTAAATAGTAGTTTTTTCTAATACAAATATGATTGTTAAAGAGGAGTTCCTAAGTAGGTTAAGAAAAATCTTTGATTTGAACCTCTACGAAGTAAAGGTTTGGACAGCCCTACTTTCGAGACGTCAATCTACAGCGGGGGAGTTATCTTCTATCAGTGATGTTCCGCGTTCTCGTACTTACGACATTTTAGAATCATTAGAAAAGAAGGGTTTTATAATAATGAAGCTTGGAAAACCAATCAAGTTCGTTGCATTAAAACCAGAAGAAGTGATAGAGCGTGTAAAAAGAAATTTGGTAGTTGATGCAAAAGAAAAATCAAAAAGATTGGAAAGATTAAAAGGGGAAGATATGCTTGGAGAACTAAACTCCTTATTCACAGAAGGTATAAAATTTGTTGAACCTTCTGAACTTTCTGGCGCACTAAAGGGAAGACAAAACCTATACAATCATTTAGACATGCTAGTTAGAGATGCAGAAAACACAGTAACATTAGTAACAACAGAAGAGGGATTAAACAGAAAATTAGAAGTTTTATTACCAAGTTTTGAAAAAGCAAAGAAAAGAGGGGTGAAGATAAGAATCGCGGCTCCAATCACAACAAAGAACAAAAAGATTGCAAAAGAATTAAGTAGGGTTGCGGAAGTTAAGGATTGTGGAAAGTTCATAGCAAGATTTATGATTGTTGATTCAAAAGAACTAATGTTCATGGTTTTAGATGATGAAACAATCCACCCAAGTTATGATGTCGGGATTTGGATTAATACAGAATTCTTTGCACAAGCACTAGAACAATTATTCGAAGTTGCTTGGAAAGACTTTAAAAAAGCTTAGGTAAAAATAAAAAAAGATGATAACAGAATTTTCAAACTATCTAATAGCAAACCCCCTAGCCTTGATGGTGGTACTTCTCTGGGAAGTTGTATGGAAAGGTTTGGGTATGTGGAGAGCAGGAAGAAGAAACCAACCAATTTGGTTTGTTCTTATCTTAATTCTAAATACGGCGGGCATTTTGCCTATTGTTTATTTGTTGATTTCTAAGGATAAGAAGAAACCTTTTAGAAAAGCTAAGAAAAAGAAAAGATAATCTTTTCACCCCCACAGAAATACCCAACCCCAACAACCCCCCACCACTACATCTCATCCAAGGTAGAAATACCCAACAACCCCAACCCATCCCCAAAGACATTTCTGAAGACACCCACAAGTTTCAATCTAAAACCTTCTTCCTTGCTTCCTAAAACAGGACATGAATGATAAAACTCATTGAATATTTGAGCAAGTTCATAACAATAATTTGCAATTAGGCTTGGGGCTAAATTTGAAGCAGCCCTACCAACAACTTCTGGGAAATCAAGAAGTTTCTTAATTAATTTTATTTCCTCATCCTTCAAATCCAAAATCTTTACAGGTTTTTTTGATTTAACTTTTCTGATTATTGAAGAAGCCCGAGCATAAGAATACAATAAGTATGGTCCAGTCCGGCCCTCAAAAGAAAGTGCTTCATCCCAATCAAACACAATATCTAGTTTTATGTCTTGCTTCAAATCATTAAAAATAATTCCAGCCAAAGCAACCTTCCTCGCAACCTCTTTCTTATTTTTCAAGTGAGGACTTTTTTCTTCTATATTTTTCAAACTTTTTTCTTCCGCCTTTTTTAGTAAGTCTTCAAATAAAATAATATTTCCTTTCCTTGTAGACATTTTCGCATCTTTAAACTTCAACCTTCCAAAAATAACATGAATTAAATCAGATTTGGCCCCTAATTTCTTTGCAACTTCAAAAACCTGTTCAAAATGTAATTTCTGTGCAACATCCACAACATAAACAATCTTATCTGGTTTTTTGTTTTCTCGATAATAAATAGAAGCTAAATCCCTAGAAGCATATGTGCTTGCTTCATCACTCTTTTCAAATATCAACGGAGGTCTTTCCCCTGAAACTTCTACAATTAAAGCGCCCTCACTTTTCTTCAACAAGTGCTTTTTTTCCAAATCTTTTCTAACCTCGGAGGAATCATTAAAATGGCTTTCCCCTTTTATCTCATCAAAGTCTATATTCAAGATTTGATAAACCTTCTTAAATTCTTTCATAGATAAATCATAAAAATTTTTCCAGAGCTTTTTATTTTCCTTGTCTCCATCTTCAAGTTTTTTAAACTCTGCTCTTGCTTCGTTTTCTAACTCTTCATTTTTCTCTGCTTGCTCATGAAACTTCACATATATTCTATTCAAGCCATCAACATCTTTCACATTCTTGCCCCATTTTTTGTAAGCTACAATTAATTTTCCAAATTGTGTTCCCCAATCCCCTAAATAATTTATGCTTTCCATTGTGCTTCCTGTGGCTTTTAATATTTTATACAGAGAATTTCCAATTAAAGTGGATCTTAAATTATGAATTCCGAAATGTTTGGCAACATTGGGGTGAGAAAAATCTATAATTATTTTCTGCTTCTTTTGTTTGTTAATCTTCACACCTTTCAAAACCTTGTCAGCTAAAATCCTTTTATCAATAAAAAAATTCACATAACCGGCTTTTGTATCCACACCTTCAAGACCCTTGCCCAGTCCTTTCTTCCTCAATTTTTTAGAGAGTTCCTCTGCAATTAATAAAGGCGATTTCTTTTCAGTTTTAGCAAGAGAAAAACAAGGAAAAGCATAGTCACCCATCTCAGGATTTGGAGGAATTTCAACTAGATTTTCAATTTCTGTTTTTATTAATTTCAGCTCTTTTGATAATAAATCTGCCACTAACTCTTTCATTAAAATATCATGCTGAAGACATTTATAAAACTACTTCTTCACAAGCCTAAATAATGCCATGAGAAGAAACCCAACCCCTAAACCCCCTAATGTCCCAACAACAATTTGATTATAAGCAAAGCCAAATGCTAAGCCAATAAACAAACAACCAGGGACAAACAATCCAGTGTTATATTCTTTACGACGTCTTACAACTCTTTTTTTCATATTTTATTTAAGGAGTTTGGATATAAAAATGTTGCTAATTAAATCTTTCTCTAAATTAATCTCCAATATCTACACAAGCAGAAGACCTACCAGACACAGGATACACATTTCCAGAAGTTAAATCCTTCCCTTTTACAGTCTCCACATCAAAATATCTATCTAAATCTCCCAACACAGACACATCAGAAGAAACACGAACATCGCCACTTCTCGGAAAGGTCCTTCTATACTTAAATAGATTTGATTGTCTATTCCATTCTAAGATTGCTATTCTATCTCCCCCCACAGACCCCAAAAAGACCATGCCTTCGATAGTATCTCTCCTACCTGTTTCTACCTCCTTAATTCTTTCCTGTAAACTGATTAAATATTCTGCCATTAAACTATTCTTCCAATTGAATTTATAAAAATTATGGTGATTGAGTTTTAGTCACAAAACCGCCCACTCCCCTGCCGCCCTTTGTTGTCTATCTAAAACACTTCCCTTCTTGTTTATCTTCGGCCTTCCTGTGTCCTTGTCTTTTCTCAATGTGATATCTAAACTCTTTAACAACCCACTAACACCATCACGAAAACTCAAAACCTGCGAAGTCTCTCCATACTTCCCACTTTCTCCTGAAAAAACAACAGCAGAATCAGCTAAATAAGAAACCAGAAGTAAATCATGGTCAACAACAAAAGCTGTTTTCTCTTTCTCAATCATAAATTCTTTTATGACTTTTGCAACCGTAATTCTTTCCTCAACATCCAAATATGCAGACGGTTCGTCGAAAAAATAAACCTCTGCTTCCTTTGATAAACAACGCGCAATAAAAAATCTCTGCAATTCTCCACCAGACAAATTCCCAATTTTTTTCAAACTAATGGATTCTAAATTAAAACTAGATGCAACTTTCTTGTTTATTTTTTCCTTGACAATAATCTCGTGGACAGTCATCTCAGCTAAAGAATCATCAACAAAAAGATATTGGGGTTTATATGAAAGATCTAATTTCAGTTTTAATCTTTGTTTCTTTCCGTTTATAAAAACATCTTCTAATCCTGCTAAACATTTTACAAAACTTGTTTTTCCTGTTCCATTTTTTCCAAGTATGCCAATAACAGAATTTGATTTTATTTCTCCAGATAAAACATTAAGATTAAATCCAGAATCAAATTTCAAGGAAAAATCAGGCCAGTCCGCAATCTTCCTCCCTGCTATGACTGTATTTTTTGTAAAATTAAAACTCAATTCTGTATCTCTTATTCTTAGATTCTCATCTCTCAAAAATCCAGTCAAATAAGCATTGACACCATTTGAACTTGATTTCAATCCAGACACAAGACCAAAAGTGCCTTGCACACCAAAGAAGATGTTCAAATATTCTGTCAAGTAATCTAAAATTAATAAATCGTGCTCGACAACAATACAAGTTTTGCCTTGTGAAATCTCTCTGATAAATTCAGAAATCTTTAATCTCTCTTGAATGTCTAGATATGCAAGTGGCTCGTCGAAAAAATAAACATCTGCTTCTTTCAAACAAGTGGCCATTATTGCAATCTTTTGTAATTCTCCACCAGAAAGTCTATTTAGATTATTTTCTAGTAAATATTCTGCCCCCAATTTTTTAGCTAATTCTAAAATCTTTCCCTCCTCTGCCCTTTGTTTTAATAAATCTATAACAGGCAGATTAACAGAAAGGAAACTGAGATTCTGGGGTTTATATGCAACTTCCTTGCCTTTAATTAAATCAAAATATTTCCACAATTCATTTCCCTGAAAAAAATCTTTTATATCCTGCTCTGTTGCTTCTTTCCCAAGATTTGGTTTAATTTTTTTTGCTAAGATTTCAACTGCAGTAGACTTTCCAATACCGTTTCTTCCCAATAACCCCAGCACAGCCCCTTGTCTTGGAATAGGCAAACCATAAAGAGCAAAACCATTTTCTCCGAATCTATGAACTAAATTATCCTCGCAAATTTCAGGCAGATTAACAACACTTATCGCACCAAAGGGGCAT
This sequence comes from Candidatus Woesearchaeota archaeon, assembly GCA_964651205.1. Lineage (GTDB taxonomy): Archaea > Nanobdellota > Nanobdellia > Pacearchaeales > GW2011-AR1 > CAZYXM01. The sequence continues at coordinate 2,569 of CAZYXM010000024.1, read as the reverse complement.
CTCTTGACACATAGCCCGCAACCAACACAAGTTTTCTCGTCTATTTTTGCCTTTTGCCCAACTTCGACAGTGACACATTCCATGCCCTTTTTATTTACAGGACAAACTTTCTTGCACTCCAGAGCACAAACATTTGACTTGCATTTTCCTTTATCAATAACAGCTAATCTCATTTTAGAACAAGGGCGGGGGGGGTTTTAAATTTATTGCTCATAAAAAAAATAAAAATTCTGTAACCCCCTAGTTACCAACTTAAAACGCAAGATTTGGCACAAAGTGCCCCATAGGCGACAAAGTCGCTGATTTTATTAAAAAAATTAACCTTCAACAACTTCACAATCTTTATTTGTAGGACCACACACAAGAACTTTTGTTCCACACTCTGGGCAGAACTTTTCTTCATTCATCAATTTAGTCCCGCAAGAAGAACATTTTGGAATTGGTCTATTCTTGTCAATAACTGTTTCATAACCGTCCTTGCCAGATAATATCTTTCCAAGTATCCCCTTTATTTTATCATCATCTTGGTACTTTCGTAAATCATATCCAGACATGTCGCTCATAATTAAAATGGGTAAATTTGCTTTTTAAAATTAACTGTACAGTATATACAATGAAAGAAGTTATAAATATAAAATTACTCATTCCCCCATGCCCACAAAGATAATGCCTGCATAGCTCAGTTGATAGAGCAATTGCTTCGTAAGCAATAGGTCGGGGGTTTGACTCCCTCTGCAGGCTTAAACTCTCTCAACAATCTTATACTTTCTATCAAAAGCCCGCTGCTTCAACAAAGAAATAATCCCTTCGACGATTAATCCAAGTCCTGCCAAAAACCAAAACCAGTCAGAAGAAAAATCATAAAAATTAAGAAGCTTAGCAAGAGTCCCCACCAACATGATAACCCCCACAAGAATAAAAGCCTCATAACGAAAAAACTTTACCATGAAGAATTATCAAAATTCAAATTTATAAACCTATCTTAGTCTTACCCCGCTCTGATAAGCTGCGTATGCAGATCTTAATTCTCGGGGGCAGGGAGCTCTTGGTGGCTTATCTCTTTCTCCTGCTAAATATGCCCTCCACAAACCGGAAACAGTAGCACGCCTTATCAGCTCTTGTTGAGCTGTCCCTGTTCCATCTCTAAACCCTATAAAGGGCAAAATCGAGGTATCCATAAACTAAAAAAGAAAAAACAATTTATAAATCTTATTGTGTTGGAATACTAGCCGTTACAGCCACAACTTCCTGTTCCACTTACTGCGCCACAGGTAGCTCTTCCACAATTGCTTTCTGCTGTGCATGAATTTCCACAACTAGAACAACTAAGTGGAGAATCAGATTTCACAGGTTCTTCACTATTAATCGCACTAACTGCAACAAACCCTGCAACAACTAAAAGTCCTACAATCGCAAGGACAATTAACAATTTCATATTGCCTCCATTAAATTTAATCATAGAAAATTAAAAGGAACATGGGTTATATCCGCTTTGGAGAAACTAGTTTCAAGATAAATTTATATAGCTAAACAAAAGATAAGATTATGAAAAAAAGAAACTTCTTGATGTTGGGTTCAATCATTCTAATTCTTAACCTAATCTGGGAATTTTCACATTATCCGCTTTATAATGATTTAACTAAAATTCCCTCGACATTACATTTAATCTTAGCGTCAATCACTGATGTCTTTTGGGTAACTTTTATATTTTTATCCATATCCCTAATACACCACTCAGCCAAATGGCTTAACAAACCTTTGAGATTCGATTATTTCCTAATTGTAGTCTTCGGTTTAATCACTGCATCAATAATAGAAATAATAAACCTTCGTTTAGGAAGATGGTCTTATAAAATAATTATGCCTACGATTCTTGGAATTGGATTAAGTCCGTTATTACAATTGTTTACAACCGGGATCCTTGCCTTAGTCTTAATGAGAAAAATTAATATTTAAGAACAACAATATTATTCATACCTCTTCTCTTCCTCTCGACAATCTGCTTTGCATCTAACTTATCAATCAACCTTGTCATTCCAACCTTTCCAATACCCAAATTCTCCATTAAAGTACTCTGAAACATTGCCCCACTTTCCCCTTGCAATAACTTCACAACTTCTCTTTCTCGTTTGTCTAACTTACTCAAATCAATTTTCTTTTTCTCAACTTTCCTAACTATCTTTGTTTTGACAATAACCTTCTCAGACTCTTTTGCAAAAAGCAAAAATAAACCAATTATGAATACCAGTCCTGCGATTGCTAAACTAAGCCATGTCTGAACTGAGATTGTATCAAACATAGAACAAATCGGCCCATGTGTGCAGGTCTCTCCAACTATGTTCTTCAACCCTATATTGAAAATCCACACAATTACCATTATCATCAAAGAAATCCCAACAATCAAAAACCCAACATTCCTATTCTTCATAAATTTAAACAACAAAAACAATATAAAAAGTTATGTACATAGTGTTGACTTCATATCACTCCGATAGATTTTTATAGCATTTTCATTTCAGTAAATTGGTCAGGGGAGATGCCGGAGCGGTCAAACGGGCCAGACTCAAGA
>CAZYXM010000023.1:0-8822 GCA_964651205.1 Candidatus Woesearchaeota archaeon | reverse complement strand
ATTTCCAAAAATTAAAAGAAATTTAAAGAGAATTTTTGGATTAGAAATCTAATTCTTCTTGGGTGTGTGTTAGTCCCTTTTTTCTTCTTGAGTTCTGTCTTTTTCGTTTTTCTTTCCATTCTTCCTTTTTCCATTTTGGTACCTCTGCAAGCTCACTTACTGGAAATCTAATCCTAACACCCTCAAACAGATTACACTTATCACAATGCTCATATTCTCCAACTTGCCCACAAACCCCCACACCACCGCCAACTAACTTTTGAAAATCTGGATGAAATCTCGCAGCGGTTACCTCATTTTTCTTTTTAGTTGGAACATAAAAATCTTCAAGTTTTCCTTCTGCAAAAGAAGGGCAATCTTTTGGTGTTGCAAATCCTTCTAAAACTTCACCCTGATAACAACCCCAAGTTAATTCATGTTTGCTAGAAACCCCCATTAAAGCCATGCCTTTATGCGATCTAAATCTCCGAGTAAGGATTCTGACATTAATCCCTGTTTCGTCTCTTGCTCTTAGAACAGGCATAACCATTGCGCCCCTAGCTTCATTATCAGAAAAAGATTGAACAACATCCCAATTTAAAATCAGAGAAACATTAACACCTTCTGAATGATACTTTAATGCCTGTTGTAACAGCCAATCATTTGAAAAGCCCTGTGAGAGTATTCCGGCTTGTATTCGGGGATTTTCATAACCCATTGTGTACATCAAACTTGTCCCATTCCTTTTAAACCATTCTGCCATTTCTTCTCCTGAGGCCATCTCGAAAGTGTCTTCAAAATGTTCTTTTTTTGTACCCTTATGATACCTTTTTACATTTCGTGCAAGTCTGGCCAAAACATCATTTCCTCCACGAGAATACCTTGCAGTTTCTAATGTTCCTTCTAATCCAAAAGGCAGTGCACGTGTTGGAAATATTATCCTCGCACCTTTTTGTGTTGCTAAATGTACAAAGTCTCTTAGAGTTGCGTAATAATATGGATGGCCGTCTTCAGTATCTTTACCTATTCTCACAATTCCCGGTTTGAATTTATCAAAAGTCTTTGCTGTTGTTTCATCTACAATTCTCGGCATTACTTCAGCCATGTTTGTGAATGAATAACAATCAACACACCGATTTTTTGAAACTCCCTGTGCAAGATATTTTTGAAAGTTTCCTTCTGCATAATGTCCATGATTGTCAATAACTTCTTGTAATAAATCTACATCTACCTGTGCAATACAGCCCTGAGAGAATCCAGCATTGTCCCAGCACTCACACACATTATAGACCTTTCCGTTTGGAAGTTGCCTTCTTACTGTCCAACCTTTCCCCCCATGTTTTATTCCAACAGATTGAACCTTGTATTTTGCCATGAAATCCACAATAGTGGGGCTTTTTTAAGAATTGTTGTGTTCTATATTCTGGAGTATACTTATTCTTAAAAGCCTAATTTAAATTAAGAATCTATGTCAGCTAGAAAAGTAGAGATAAATTATGAGAAAGCAGAAGAGGTTGCATATGCCGCATTAGAGATGAGAAGGCGAAGCCTTTATCCTTTTAACAGTCCTGTTACTGAATTATTCCCAGATGCAAAAATCCCCAAAAAAATAGAACCACAAAGTAGAGAACACGCACTCTACGTGTTTCATGCAGTTTCACTAGATTCAAGATGGCAAGCCTCACAAGTTTATAGTGCAATGCATTTTCTTGTAGATAGATTAGAAAGTCCTACTGACCTATCTAGACTTCATAAGGTAGAAGAAAAAGTTCTACTCCGAGCACTAAGACCTTTTTTTGGAGAGGTAACAGGAACAAATTTTCAAGCAGATCCAATCCGAGTTTTAAGAAATAATTCAGAAAAACTCGAAAGAGAGCGGGATTCAGATCCAAGAAACCTTTATCAAAGGTTGGGAGAAGTAGGAGAAGGGTCATATGAAACTGCAGTTAGAATGACCTTGGCGAATGTTGCAGAATTTGCACAATATGGGAGAATCGCAAAACCAGCATTGCTTGTTAAAAACATGGTAAGATTTGGAATGTGGCCAATTCCAGAATATGATGTCCCCATAAAAGTTGATAGACATGTTTGTAGAATCTCACTTGGAACAGGAATTATTGAACCAGAAAAATATGCTGAAAAAAGAGACTGGTCTTCACAAGGTTTACCAAAGATACTCGCTGCAACAAGAAGATTATTAATAAGGCAGGGTCTTTTTAGCAGGAAAGATTTTCAAGATGGAAGCATGTCGATTTTCAGATTTACCCCAAAGGATATTAAGGGCCTGACAGATGCTTTCTGGGAAGTAACTAGAAGGAAAAAGTGGTCTGCAATTGATTTAGATGATGCTTTATGGGCTGTTGGTTCTCAAATGTGCAAGAAGAATAATGCTACAACCTGTGGTTTGTCTTGTTTAGTAAACTGTGCTCAAAGATTCCCTTCTGACAATTATGCAACTTGGTTTTTTATGAAAGTAGATAAAAGACAAGAGAAAGGACAATTATTGTTGGACCTACCAATCTAAAAAGGCAGGGCCCTTTCTTCCAAATCCCCCCGCCAGGCCTTCCTCTTTTCCCACAAATCTTCTAGACAAAGGCCCCTCAATATTTCTTCGTGGTTCTGAGAAAAATGTTCTAACCACTTAAGGTGATCTTCTTCAGACAAAGAGAATCTTGTTAGTTTTTCAGGTGCGATTTTTGTTTGCTTTCCACGATAATCAACTGTTACTAACGGGATTTCGATATGTTCAACATGCATTCTGTCTAGAAAACAATCTTCTAGTTCTATGTGTTGATATCCTCCAGAGCAAGGGGTGGAGATCAGGAAACCAATAGGATCAGTAGTTTTTCTTAGATTTGTCAAAAGGCCTCTGGGAGGGCACCAGTATAGTCTAGAATGGTTTGACATTTTATTCCTCGATTGATCTTGGGCCCTTATAGGGGATTTAGTGCACAAGTATAATGCAAAATTTAGGGGGAATACACAAAATCCTCTGGTTTCTTCTGCAAGGGTTTTTACAAATTGTGTACTAGAACAGTGGTGAAGATTCCTTCCTCTGCTGAAACTTCCATATTGACAAATAGCATACCTGTAGTGGGGGGTGGGAGGTTGGGTTTGGGCTTCTGCTAATTCGTAGAGGCAGGCTCTTTCTAGTTGTGTTAGTGAACAGAGCGGTCCAGGGCTTCTCCCGCCAAGGGCTTTTATCTCTGTAAATACCTCATTGTTCTCATCACGAAAAACAACATCGGGACAGAGATGAGAAACATCTTCTCTTCTTGGGCCAGTCCGATAATCTCGTGCAGTCTGATTTCCATTTGGATTCCCTCCAAAATAAAACGCAAAAAGCTGTGAGTAAAATCTGCTCAAATTATTTTTTACTGAAAAAGATTTTAAACGATAATCTTTTCTTCCCCTAACCGTTTGAATTGCAGCAGACTTTCTTAATTTTGGTTTGAATATTCTTTCTGGCATTGATATCACATCCCAGAACCATTAAAAAGAATATATATACTCTAGAACATGTTTTTAAAATTTACTTAAACTTCTTTTCAAGCCTATTAAGTGTTTTTCGAATCTCTTCAATTTCCCTTTCTGCTTTTCTATTAACAGCATAATCATACTCTGCTTTTGTTCTGTCTTTTTGTGATTGTCTATTCTGGCTCATAAGAATCACAGGTGCTTGAATTGCAGCAAGGCAAGATAAAACAAGGTTTAGTAAAATAAAAGGGTAAGGGTCCCAGGTATTTAACCACAGGTAAATATTCGCCCCCATCCATAAAATTAGAAAAACAAAAAAGCCGATAATAAAAGCCCAAGACCCCGCCCACTTCGCCAGGTTATCTGCCGCCCTTTGCCCAAAGGTTCTCCTATCATGAAGTATTGCTGCGACTTTTTTGAAAGGATCAATTATCTCTTCTTTTTCTATTCCCATTTTTTTATTATGTTTTGCTGGTTTTTATATTTTGCCTATTTCGATTTTTCCTGCCTGCCAATCTCTAATAACAATCCTTGCGGTCCTATCCACATCAACCCGGTCACCAGAAATTATTAAATTCTTTTTCCTTCCAAGTGTTTCTATAAAAACCTCTATGTCCCCTTTATATTCAATTCCATAATATTCTCCGATCTCTTTTGAATATTTTTTCATCAAATCCAGCACAGCAAATTCTGGGTCTTTAATTGTATCAGAATTTCTAGCATTAAACTTGACATGTTCAGCCATTTTCTCTTTTGTAGTCATTGAATACTTTTCTGTGGGAATAACTCCTGGAGAATCTAATAAAACAACACCTGCGTCGAGCCTTATCTTCTGTAAACCCTTTGTAAACCCGGCCTGCTTTGCAGTCTTTGCAGAACTTCTTCCTGAAAGAATATTAATCAAAGAGGATTTTCCCACATTTGGATATCCAAGAACACCAACAAAAACTTTATCTCTTCCAAGTTTTTTAGCAAGAATTTTTATTTTTGCTCTTAACTTTCTGATCCCTTTTCTCTCCTTGCAAGAAACAAAAACAGACGGTCTTAATTTTATTTTTTCCTCTCGCACCAAATCTGATTTATTTAAAACATAAAGAATCTCCTTGCCTTGCGACTTGACAAGTTTCTCTACCTCTTCATTTCTCATTTCTTCTGCAAACCTCGCTTCAAGAACCTCTAGAACGATATCAGACATTCGAATTACTTGGAGAACTACATCTGAGAATTTCTTTTTTTCCTTTCTAAGATTAGTCGTATCTACTGGTCTGTTTGCTTGATATTTTAGATTGTACTTCATGATTATTGAATGAAATGGAGGGTTAAAAACCTGTTTATTAGAATATTTCTTTTTGGTTTAAATAAAGAAAAATTAAAGCACCAATTATAAAGGCCCAATGGATTACGTATGTTAAAATTAAACAGACAAAAGCTAATAATGAAAACAAGACAATTTTTTTATTAATTTTCTTTTTCATTCAATAAAAATCCCAGGCATGCCCGGCAGGGATTTTTTCGCTCTGTTTTCTGGGTCGTATTTTTTAGAATCATTAACTGCAAAAACTTTCACTTTTTTTCCAAGTTTCTTTGAAAGTTTTTGCTCGTCTGTATTTTTTATTTCAAAAGGCATAACATAAACATACACCTTGCCGACTTTTTGTTTCTCTTCAATTTTTTTCACTATCTCTGAAACATAAGATTCTATTTTACTTTCTGTTTTTTCTTTTGACTCTGTTTTTATTTTTTTCTCGTCGTATTCTGGCCATTTACTTGTTGAGATGAAATCTTTATGCCCAAGTTTCTCCCAAAGTTCTTCTGTTATGTGTGGGCAGAGAGGGTTTATTAATTTTAAGGATGTCTCTAATGTTTTTTTAGAAACTTCTTTTTGTTCTGAAATCAAGTCAAATAGTTTCTTCAGTTTAATTGTTACATCCCGGTATACAAAATTTTCATAATCCTTTGTAACTTCTGAAATTGTTTTATTTAGCAAGTCAGAGATTTCTGAGTTATCTTTTCCTGTCTTTGCTTTTTCAAATATCCTGAAGATTTTTTTTATGAATCTTAGTGAGCCTTGTATTCCTGCCTCATCCCAATCTCTTGGTTTGTCTGGGCTTGCTAAGGATAACAAAAAAAATCTTGCAGTATCCATCCCATATTTATCTGAGACTTCGTCAGGGGTTATAACATTTCCTTTTGACTTTGACATTTTCATTCCACCCTCCCCCGCCAACATCCCTTGGTGAAAAAGTCTTTTTGCAGGCTCCCGAAAATTAATCAATTTTAAATCTGCCAGGAATTTTGTGTAAAACCTGGAGTAGATTAAATGCATGCATGCGTGTTCTGCACCCCCAATATATTGGTCAACAGGGCACCAGTAGTTTGCTTTTTCTTTGTCGAATATTTTTGAATTATTTTTTGGGTCACAATATCTCAGGAAGTACCAGGAAGAATTTACAAATGTGTCCATTGTGTCTGTTTCTCTACTGCCCTCCCCACCACATTTCGGACATTTTGTTTTAATCCATTTTTCATTTGTCTCTAATGGATTTCCTTTTCCAAATTTTACTTCTTTAGGTAATACAATTGGCAGGTTTTTTTCTTTAACCGGAACTGCTCCGCATTTTTTGCAATGGATAATTGGGATCGGTGTCCCCCAATATCTTTGTCTAGAAATAAGCCAGTCTCTTAATTTAAAGTTTACAACTTTCCTAGCTTTCCCCTGTTTTTTTAAGTAGAGGGTTATTTTCTCTTTTGCTTCTTGATTTTCAATTCCATCAAATTTGCCAGAGTTAATCAATTTTCCTTCACTAGTGTACGCACGGGTATCTGTTATTTTTCCACCGATAACCTGCCTTGTGGAAATTTTATATTTCTTGGCAAATTCAAAATCTCGTTGGTCGTGTGCAGGAACAGCCATAACCATTCCAGAACCATAATCTGCTACTACAAAATTGCCTGCATAAACTGGAATCTTTTCATTATTAACTGGGTTGATGGCATAACTCCCTGTGAAAACTCCCTCTTTGTTTAATTCATCAACATCTTTCATTGTTTTTTGCGAGACTGTTGTGATTTTCTTTAAGAATTTTTCAACTTCTTTTCCTTGTTTTTTTGTAACCAGTTCTTTAAGCTGTGGGTGTTGGGCAGACACCACCATGAAGGTAACTCCGAATAGGGTGTCTGGGCGGGTTGTGAACACTGACCATTTTTCATTATTGATTTCATCTAGTAGTTTTGGGAACTTTTCAAAACCATTTGACTCACAAAAATGTCCGGCCTTTCTAAACTCTACAAATCTTCCGTTTGTCTTTTCCTTAAGATAACTCACACTTTCTAGGATATCTGGATAGTCATTATCAGAGTAAAAGACCACTAAATCATCGCAGTAGTCGCTCATGTTTATTAGACTAAAATTAACCATCTCTTTTAACCAAGGTAAACCAGGACTATCTAATATGTATGGTGCCACCAAGATAATTTTTTTAACTTTCTTCTTACTTTCAGACAGCCATCTGGAAATAAATCCGCAACCAAGACTATGCCCCACTAAGATGGTGCTTTCATCAATCTTATTCTCCTCAAAAGTTTTCTTCCATTTACTATACTCAGGGTTCCAATCTTTCGGGTACAATTCATTTGAAAAATTAACATTTCTTTTGCTTAGTTCTTTTCCCAACCAGGGAAACCAGTGTCTCTGATTTTCCCTCTTCCCCTTGAAGGCCTCCCCCCTACTATCGTTTGCTCCATGAACAATTACCACATTAGAAATTTTTTCATCTGCGATTTCAAAATCGATTTCAGTCCCATGACTTTTCCCAATCCAGTTCTTCTGCATTGCTTTTGTTCTTTCTGGCCAACCATCTAATTTGTCTATATTTTCATATAATTCATCTGCATAATCTGTGATTTTGAAAAACCACTGTTTTAGATGTTTAATTTCAACAGGTGTATCACACCTTTCGCATTTCCCTGTTTGTGCTTGCTCATTTGCTAAAACGGTTGCACAAGAAGGGCAATAATTTACTGCAGCTTCTTTTTGATATGCCAAACCCTTCTCAAACATTTTCAAAAAAATCCATTGGTCCCATTTGTAATACCCTGGTTCTGCTGTATTAACTGCCCTACTCCAATCGTAAGATAAACCAAGAGATTTGAATTGTCTAGTGAAATTCTTTATAGAATTTTTTGTGTAGTCTGCTGGGTGTTTGCCTGCCCTTATTGCAGCATTCTCGGCTGGGAGTCCCAGAGCATCATAACCCATGGGGTGCAAGACATTAAAACCATTCATAATTTTGAATCTCGCATAAATATCTCCGATAACATAATTAAGTGCATGCCCCATATGCAACCCATCCCCCGAAGGATAAGGAAACATTTCCAAGACATAAATTTTTTGATTTTTATTTTTCTTAACTTGAAAAATCTTTTTCTTTTCCCATCTATCCTGCCACCTTTTTTCAATCTTAGCAAAGTCTATTGCTTTCTCTTCCATGTTCTTCATATGTTTCCTTGTTTTTTAAATATTCGTGTAAAGAACTCTCATCAAAAAGTATTTGTTTTGTTACTTTGAATAAAACCTTTAATGCACTAGAAGAGACTTTAAAAAAAAGTAAGGCAAATCTTAAAAATATGGTTTTTATTGAAGCTATTTCAAAAACAATGAAAAAAACACCTGACCAAGAAGGACAGTGTTATTATGTTTCTTCTCCTTCTGCAATGACAGAACTTTCCATAGCTATTGAGAAATTTTTAAGGCATGAATTTGATTATCTTATATTTGATTCTTTAAACTCGTTGCTTGTCTATGAAAAAAACGCAAGAAGAAAGATTTAAACAAAATAAGATTTCAGGTCTTGTTTATAATATCGGGATGAAAAAATACGAAGAGAAAATGCAAGAAATAAAACAGGAACTTCAAGTATTAGAATCTCGCTTGCAGAACATAAAAAGACAAAATAAACCTTCAAAAAAGAAAGTGATACCTTTATAAATAAAATTTGGGTTTTATAATGGTCATGGTATTAGAAACACTAAGCTCTTCGTTGAAAGTTATTATCTTTGTAGTAATCATTATTGTTGTTTATTTCTTTCTAAGAGCATTTCTTAAAATGTTCTTGTTGAAAAAGGCAAAAACAAAAAAGATGAAACACAACACTACAATCTTTCTTAATATCCTGACCTACTTTCTGATTCTGCTTTGTATTATTTTTGTGACATTATACTTTATTGGAGACGCCGCTAGTCTGGGGATTACAGCAGGACTATTAACAGCAGCACTTGGATGGGCACTTCAGCGACCAATTACAGGGGTTGCAGGATGGATAATGGTGGTTATTGCGAGACCTTTTTCAATTGGAGATAGAATTGTG